>DASWIR010000455.1:0-3177 GCA_036397575.1 Alteraurantiacibacter sp.
GCGGCACCGAAGTGGTCTCCGACGCCGATGCGAGGACGATCAAGAAGTGGGCGCCCTACGGGCTGAACTGAGGAGTACTTAAGCCATGCCACGCATCAAACGCGGCGTTACGACGCGCGCCAAGCATAAGCGGATCCTCGATCAGGCCAAGGGCTATCGCGGTCGCCGCAAGAACACGATTCGCATTGCGCGCCAGGCGGTCGAAAAGGCCGGCCAGTACGCATATCGCGACCGCAAGGTGAAGAAGCGCAGCTTCCGCGCCCTGTGGATCCAGCGTATCAACGCCGCCGTCCGGGCCGAGGGCCTGACCTATTCGCAGTTCATGCACGGCGCCAAGCTCGCCGGCATTGAGCTCGACCGCAAGGTTATGGCCGACCTCGCCATGAACGAGGGCGCAGCCTTTAGCACCATCATCAAACAGGCGAAGGGAGCGCTTCCCGCCTGATTGATGTTGGTCAGATGAAAATGAGGAAGCGCCATCCGCGAGGGTGGCGCTTTTTCTTTATGGGCATTAACGGAGCGGCCAGATGAGTGATGAACAGAGGCTAGAGGATGCGCTGGCCGCGCTGACGGCGGCGGGAGACGTGGACGCGGTAGAAGCGATCCGCGTTGAAGCGCTCGGCAAGCAGGGCTGGATCAGCCTTGCACTGAAGACGCTCGGCAAGATGAGCCCGGACGAGCGCAACGAAGCCGCGCCGCGCATCCAGGCGATGCGCACGAAGCTCGCCGATGCGATTGCCGAAAAGAAACAGGCGCTCGAGGACGCAGCTCTGGAAGAGCAGCTGGCCGCCGAGACTCTCGATCTCACCCTTCCGGCGACCGAAGTTCCAAAAGGCAGCGTCCATCCGGTGAGCCAGGTCATGGACGAGCTCGCTGAAATCTTCGCCGATCTCGGCTTCTCGGTCGCCACGGGCCCCGAAATCGAGGACGACTGGCACAATTTCACCGCGCTCAACATGCCCGAAAGCCACCCGGCGCGGGCCATGCACGATACGTTCTATTTCCCGGACGAGGATGGCGAAGGGCGGCGGATGCTGCTTCGGACACACACCTCCCCGGTGCAGATCCGTTCGATGGTCGTGCATGGCGCGCCGATCCGCATCATCGCGCCGGGTCGGGTTTACCGCAGCGACAGCGATGCGACCCACACGCCGATGTTCCACCAGGTCGAAGGGCTGGTGATCGATCGCGGCATCCATCTCGGCCATCTCAAATGGACGCTGGAAACCTTCCTCAAGGCGTTCTTCGAGCGCGAGGATATCGTGCTGCGCCTGCGCCCGTCCTACTTCCCCTTCACCGAACCTTCGGTGGAAGTCGATGTCGGCTTCGAAATGGTCGAAGGAAAGCGCGTGCTGGGCGGCTCCGGCGATGTGCCCGGCCATGGCTGGATGGAGCTGCTCGGCTCCGGCATGGTGAATGCCCGGGTGATCGCCTTTGCCGGACTCGACCCGGATGAGTGGCAGGGCTTCGCCTTCGGGGTCGGCGTCGACCGGCTTGCGATGCTGAAATACGGGATGGACGATTTGCGGGCCTTCTTCGACGGCGATGTGCGCTGGCTGAAACATTACGGCTTCAGCGCGTTCGACCAGCCGACGCTCTCCGCAGGCGTGGGAGCGCGGCCATGAAATTCTCGCTCGAATGGCTGAAATATTTCCTCGAGACCGAGGCGAGCGCGGCGGAAATCGCGGCGAAGCTCAACGCGATCGGCATCGAGGTCGAAGACCTCGAAGACCCGGCAGAAAAGCTCGCCGGCTTCCGCGTGGCCAGGGTGCTGACCGCCGCGCCGCATCCCGATGCGGACAAGCTGCAGGTGCTCACGGTCGATGCCGGGGACGGCGAGCCGCAGCAAGTCGTGTGCGGCGCGCCCAATGCGCGTGCCGGTCTGGTTGGCGTGCTCGGTTCGCCCGGCGCGACCGTGCCTGCGAACGGCATGGTGCTGAGAAAAGCGGCGATCCGCGGTGTCGAGAGTAGCGGCATGATGTGTTCCTCGCGCGAGCTTGAACTCGGCGACGACCATGAAGGCATCATCGAACTGCCCAAACAGGCGCCGATCGGCATGGATTTCGCCGCCTATTCCGGCGCCGGGCCCATATTCGACGTGGCGATCACGCCCAACCGGCCCGACTGCATGGGCGTTTACGGGATTGCCCGCGATCTCGCGGCTGCGGGGCTCGGCACGCTGAAACCCTTCGAATCCGAACATGTCGCAGGCAGCTTCCCCTGTCCGGTCGAAATCCGCACCGACGACCCGGAAGGATGCCCGGCCTTCTATGGTCGTGTCATCCGCGGCGTCGCGAACGGGCAGGCGCCGGAATGGATGCAGCGGCGGCTGATCGCCGCCGGTCAGCGGCCGATTTCGGCGCTGGTCGACATAACCAACTATCTGATGCTGGCCTTCGGGCGCCCGGCTCACGTCTACGATCTTGCCAAGCTGTCCGGCACGGTGGCTGCCCGCCGCGCGAAGGATGGCGAGCAGGTTCTGGCGCTCAACGAGAAGAGCTACACTCTCGATTCCTCCATAACCGTAATCGCCGACGACAAGGGCGTGCATGACATTGCCGGGATCATGGGCAGCGAGGATTCGGGCGTTTCGGAAGATACGACCGACGTGCTGCTCGAAATCGCCTATTTCGATCCGGAGCGGATCGGCGCCACGGGCCGCAAGCTGGGCCTGGCATCGGATGCCCGCACGCGTTTCGAGCGCGGAGTCGATCCGGCCTGGCTCGATGGCGGGCTCGACACGCTGACCTCGCTGATCTGCAAGATCTGTGGCGGCGAGGCGAGCGAGGTGGTTCGCGCGGGATCGCCGCCAGGCGAAGCGAAGAAAGTGCAATACGATCCATCGCTTGCGAGGCGGCTGGGCGGCGTGGCGATTTCCGAAGAGGAGCAGCGCAGGATCCTGGCAGCGCTCGATTTCGAAGTCGCCCCCGACTGGCAAGTTACCGCACCGCTGCGCCGCCACGATATCGAAGGCCCCGCAGACATTGTCGAGGAAGTGGTTCGCATCCACGGGCTCGACAATGTCGAAAGCGCCGTCCTGCCGCGCATGGACGGCGTCGCGCGCCCGACCGCGACCGATGAGCAGCGGCTCGAACGGCGCCTGCGCCGCACCGCGGCATCGCTCGGCCTCAACGAAGCTATCACATGGTCGTTCATTTCGGACAAGGAAGCCGCGGC
>DASWIR010000456.1:0-3901 GCA_036397575.1 Alteraurantiacibacter sp.
GTGACCAACAATGGCACTGGCGCGGTGGTGGTGCAGCCCTATGGCTTCATTAACCGTACCAGCCGCACTGCCAGCACCGATACTTGGAACGTTCATTCGGGCCCGATCGGCGCGTTCGATGCATCGGTCGATTTCGGCAACGACTATGACGACGTGGCCGAGAGCGGCACGATCTCTCCCGAGGGCCGGCCCGACTGGATCGGCTTCACCGACATCTACTGGATGTCGACGCTTATGCCCGAAAGCGGCACGCGGCCTGAAGGTACCTTCCGCACGCTCGGCGAGGAGCATTTCCGCTCCGATCTGGTTTACCAGCCGGTCACCGTCGCGCCGGGGGCCACACAGTCGCGCACCACGCGCCTTTTCGCCGGCGCCAAAGAAAGCGACGTGCTCGATCTCTACGAGCGCGAGGGGATCACCAATTTCAGCCTTGCGATCGACTGGGGCTGGTTCCGCTGGTTCGAAAAGCCGATCCTGTGGCTGCTCAACCAGCTCTATGGTCTGGCCGGAAATTTCGGCCTGGCGATCATCCTTTTGACCGTGATCGTGCGCGGCCTGATGTTCCCACTGGCGCAGAAACAATTCGCCAGCATGGCCGCGATGCGCGCGATCCAGCCGAAGATGAAGGCGCTTCAGGAGCGCTACAAGGACGACAAGCCCAAGCAGCAGCAGGAAATCATGGAGCTCTACAAGCGGGAGAAAGTAAACCCGCTCTCCGGCTGCCTGCCGATCTTCCTGCAGATCCCGATCTTCTTCGCGCTCTACAAGGTGCTGATGCTGGCGATCGAGATGCGCCACAAGCCGTTCGTGCTGTGGGTCCAGGATCTTTCCGTGCCCGATCCGCTGCATATTCTGAACCTGTTCGGCCTGCTGCCTTTCGATGTGCCCGGCTTCCTCGCCATCGGCCCGCTCGCATTGCTGCTGGGTCTCACCATGTTCCTGCAATTCAAGCTAAACCCGGCGACGATGGACCCGATCCAGCAACAGATGTTCATGATCATGCCCTGGGTGCTGATGTTCGTGATGGCGCCCTTCGCGGCGGGCCTGCTGCTCTACTGGAACACCTCGAATATCCTCACCATCGCCCAGCAGACCTATCTCTATTCCAGGCATCCGCAATTGAAGGCGCAAGCCGAGAAGGACAAGGCGGAACGGACGCAGAAATCCGAGCGCGACAAGGCGAAGGAGTAATCCTTCAAGGGATCTGGCATGAGCGATCAGGACGAACTCTCCGAACGCGCGCGCAAGCTCTTTTCCGGGCGCGTCGAATTTCTGCTGTCCGCGCCGCAGCTCAAGTTCCTGCCCGACCCCACCGTGCCGGAAATCGCCTTTGCCGGGCGCTCCAATGTCGGGAAGAGCTCGCTGATCAACGCCATCACCGGCAGGAAGGCCATCGCCCGCACCTCGGTGACACCCGGGCGTACGCAGGAACTCAATTTCTTCGAGGTGGGCCAGCCGACGCTGTTCCGGCTGGTCGACATGCCGGGTTACGGTTTCGCCAAGGCGCCGGTGAAAGTGGTCGAGAAGTGGAAGAATCTCGTCAATAGTTTCCTGCGCGGGCGGGTGGTGCTCAAACGCTCGCTGGTGCTGGTGGACTCGCGCCACGGCATCAAGCCGGTCGATCTCGAGATGATGAAGATGCTCGACGCAGCCGCAGCCGGTTACCGCATCGTGCTGACTAAGGCGGACAAGATAAAGGCAAGCGAGCTGGAGCAGGTTCGCGCAGCGACCGAGGCCGAGGCGAAGAAGCATCCCGCTGCTTTCCCTGTGCTGCATGTCACCAGCGCCGAGAAGGGCATGGGGATTGCCGAGTTGCGAGCGGCAATCCTGGCGGATGCGGAGCTATAAGGCGCCTGCAAGGTGATGAAATTATCCGCTCAAAGTCACACATTTCAATAACCCATTGAATCTATTAGATAAAAAATCTAGACTGTGGGCAGGGGCGTGTCAGATGTGTCAACACCTCCCGTTCACCCTCGACAGTGTATGGATGAACGGATAGGGCGCGGCCCGGATGTCAGGGCAGAGGAGCGGCTGTGAAGCTCATCATCGGCAACAGGAACTATTCCAGCTGGTCGCTGCGCGGCTGGCTCGCGGCCAAACAGTCCGGGCTCGCCTTCGAGGAGCTCACCGTCAATATCTCGGGCGAGGAGTGGGAGCAGACCAAGCGCGAGAACGACGAGTTTCAGCCTTCGGCGGGCAAGGTGCCGGTGCTGTGGGATGGCGAGGCCGTAATCTGGGACAGCCTCGCGATTCTCGAATATCTTGCCGATAAGGTTGGCCGTGACCGCTTCTGGCCCAAGGACGAGGCGGCGCGCGGCATGGCGCGGGCGATGGTGGCGGAAATGCATAGCTCCTACCTCGCGCTACGCCGCCAGTGCCCGATGAACATCCGCCGACGGGTCACGGGCGTTCAGCTTACCGACGATTCAGTGCACGACACCGTGCGCATTCTCGGCCTGTGGGCGGAGGCGCGGGCGCGCTTCGGCAAGGGCGGGCCGTTCCTGTTCGGAACATTCGGCGCGGCGGACATTTTCTATGCCCCCATCGTCAGCCGGTTCCTCACTTACGGCATCGGCGTGCCCGGATTCGCTACTGCCTATATGCAGGCGGTGTGGGAGCATGACTGGCTGCAGCAATGGGTACAGGCTGCCGACGATGAGGAATGGGTGATCGAGCAGTTCGAGGTCCAGGCCTGATCAGGTGCTGCGCTTGGTATCGTCGTATGGCGTGCCGTCCTTGCGCGTATAGCCGGCGGGCGTGAACAGCATATCGATATCGGGATAGGCGCCGTGATCTTTGGCTTTGTCGCCTGCGCTGACGGCGACGAAGCTGCAATCCTCGTCCGTGCGGTTTTGCAGGTGATGGCCGTTCTCGACACCGGCGGGCCAGACGCAGATATCGCCCGCGCGAAGCACGGTCTCGCCATCCTCCTCGACCAGAACGACTTCGCCGCTCAGCATTACCAGCAACTCGTCCTCCTCGGCATGCCAGTGCCGCTGGCTCGACCACGCGCCCGGCTTCAGCACGACATGGCTCGCGCCCATCCGTGTCATGCCGGCTGCAGGGGCGATGCGCCGGTGCCAGCGCCCCGTGACGTCGCGATTATAGGGTTCGGGATAGCCCGTGGTGTTCGCCTGCGGGATGGCATCAAGATCGAGCTTGGGCATGGTGTGTGACTCCGGCTGGTCAGCAATGGCGCTCTCGTCTAACCCGCAATCCATGGAAAACGCCAGCCAAGCCGCGGCCACCACTGCCGATCTTGCCGAAGCACTGATTGCCAGCCCCAGCGTGACGCCGGCCACGGGTCTCGTATTCGATTGTCTCGAGGCGATGCTCTCGCCGCTCGGCTTCGAGGTCCATCGCTTCGAAGCCGGCGAGCCGCCGGACGGCCCGGTGGAGAACCTCTTCGCGATCCGCCGCGGGCCGGCGGATTCCGGGCATTTCGCCTTTGCCGGCCATCTCGACGTGGTGCCGCCGGGTGAAGGCTGGACCAGCGCGCCTTTCGCGCCGGAGCGGCGGGGCGAGCTGCTTTACGGTCGCGGCGCGGTCGACATGAAGGGCGCGATCGCGGCTATGGTCGCGGCCATGACGGATGTGCCGGCCGATGCTGGCACGATCAGTTTCATCATTACCGGCGACGAAGAAGGCCCGGCCATGTTCGGCACGCGTGCGCTGATCGACTTCATTCGCGAGCGCGGCGAGGCGCCCGATCTGTGCATGGTGGGCGAGCCGACTTCGGTCGACCGCCTCGGCGACACGATGAAGCTCGGCCGCCGCGGTTCGATCAATATCTGGCTGGAGGTCGAGGGCGTGCAGGGACACGTCGCCTACCCGCACCTCGCCGACAATCCGGTGCCGAAGTTGGTTGCCATGCTGGCGGAAATCGATGCGCTGGTTC
>DASWIR010000457.1:0-3096 GCA_036397575.1 Alteraurantiacibacter sp.
CGTGATCGCCTTCTTCCGCGATCCCGAGCGCATCGTTCCGCAGGGCGAGCGGCTGATCCTGGCGCCCGCGGATGGGCTTGTGACGCTTATCCGCGAAGTGGAGCCGCCGCGCGAGCTGCGCATCGACGATGGCAGCGGCACCCGCGGCCTGGGCGATGCGCCGGTTACGCGGATCTCCATTTTCATGTCGGTCTTCGATGTGCATATCAATCGCTCGCCCGTGGGCGGCACGGTGCAGCGCGTGGTCTATATCCCCGGCAAATTCATGAATGCCGATGTGGACAAGGCGAGCGAGGAGAATGAGCGGCAGCATTTCCTCGTCGAGATGGGCGATGGCACGCTGATCGGCTTCACGCAGATCGCCGGGCTGGTGGCGCGGCGCATCGTTCCCTTCGTCAAACCGGGCGACATAATCGCCGCCGGCCAGCGCGTCGGGCTGATCCGCTTCGGCAGCCGGGTGGATGTGTATCTGCCCGCAGGAACAGATGCCAAAATCCTGATGGGCCAGAAGGTCGTTGCGGGGGAAACGGTGCTTGCCGAGATCGGTCAGCAGAAACTGATCGAAGGGGTCAGCCAGTGAGCAGGCCGAACGGCGGGGACGAGGAGAACAACTCGCCGGGAGCCGAAAAGGAATGGCTCGGCCCCAAAGCCAGCGAGGACGAGACGCCGATGACGCGGCGTTTTGGGCGAGGGCTGACGCTGCGCGCGGTCGCCCCCAACGCGATCACTGCGGCGGCGCTATGCTCGGGTCTGACCGGCATCCGCTTTGCCATTTCCGGCAATTTCGAAATGGCGGCCTTTGCCATCCTGCTCGCCGGACTTCTCGACGGGATCGACGGGCGCATCGCGCGGCTGCTGAAGGCGCAGTCGCGCTTCGGCGCCGAACTCGACAGCCTGGCGGATTCGCTGAGTTTCGGCATGGCGCCGGCGCTCGTGCTTTTCATGTGGTCGCTGCAGGATCTCCCGCGCTTCGGATGGTTCGCCTCGCTGGCCTTCGCGATCTGTTGTGCATTGCGCCTCGCGCGCTTCAATGCCCAGATCGACCTCGACGAGCAGCCGCACAAATCCGCCGGCTTCCTGACGGGCGTGCCCGCGCCGGTAGGGGCGGGGCTGGCCTTCCTGCCATTCTATCTGTGGATGGCGACGGGCGATGCGCTGTTCCGCGAACCCGTGCTGGTGGCCCTGTGGCTTGCGGGGATCGCCTTCCTGATGATCTCAAACCTCGCCACGTTAAGCTGGACTTCGATCCGGCCGCGGCGGTCGATCCGGCTGGAGGCGATCGCGCTGGCGGGTATTCTCTTCACGGCTTTGCTGACCGAGCCGTGGTGGACCCTGACGGTGGTTTGCGTAGGCTATCTGGCGCTGATGCCCTGGGGTTTCGTCAGATATGCCAGGTTTAAGCGGCAGCGCGAAGCGCGCGCGGCGTAGCGGACCGAAGCGGCCTGCCAAGGCACGGGCGCAGCTGCACCACTTTCGGTTCGGCCCTTGCACCGAGATCGCGCCATTGCACCCGCACCGTATCGAGATGCGGATGGCGCGACGCGAGGGCGAGTTCTTCGGCCTTGATCCATACGCGGCGGAGCGAGTGAGCCAGCGATGCCAGTGCGGCCACGGCCGCGGCTGAAATGAACAGGACAATCAGAACTTCGAGGGACATCATCGTTCGCTTCCTCTTCGCTGCCGACAGTCCTGTGGGAGGGCTGTGGACAGGCTGTGGATAAACCTCAAGGGAACTTCAGAGTTCCCCGTTTTTCGTTTGCCTGCGGCCATATGTTCACTTCATGTTCTATATGTCAACTCTATTTGTTCCAAATATGGCTATCAAAGGGCTTCCGGGTCATTTCCTGCTGGATTTTCCAGGCAGGCCCCGCTACTGGCGCAGCGCCCATCGAAAGAACGGTCGTCTGGTCGCCTCTCGGCGGGTAATTCACATGGAAGGCACATAAACCGGTGCCCGTAAGCGGGATGCTCCGCATCGACGGGTTCCAGTCTTCCAGAGGCATAACCGGAAAGGAAATACCTATGGCGGTTCCCACCGTCACGATGCAGCAATTGATCGAGGCCGGCGTTCACTTCGGCCACCAGACCCACCGCTGGAACCCGCGCATGAAGCCGTACATCTTCGGCGCGCGCAACGGCGTCCACATCATCGATCTCTCGCAGACCGTGCCGCTGATGCAGCGCGCGCTCGATTTCGTGAATGCGACCATTCGCGCAGGCGGCAAGGTCCTGTTTGTCGGCACAAAGCGCCAGGCGCAGCAGCCGATCGCCGATGCGGCACGTGCCTGCGGCCAGTATTACGTCAATCACCGCTGGCTTGGCGGCATGCTTACCAACTGGAAGACGATTTCCGGTTCGATCAAGCGGCTGAAGTCGATCGAGGAACAGCTTTCGGGCGACACTTCGGGCTTCACCAAGAAGGAGCTGCTCGATCTCAGCCGCAAGAAGGAAAAGCTGGAAATGTCGCTTGGCGGCATTCGCGACATGGGCGGCATTCCGGATGTGATGTTCGTGATCGACGCCAATATGGAAGAGCTGGCGATCAAGGAAGCCAATGTTCTTGGCATTCCGGTCGTCGCCGTGCTCGATTCCAATGTCGATCCGATGGGCATTGCCTTCCCGATTCCGGGCAATGACGATGCCAGCCGCGCGATCCGCCTTTATTGCGAAGCCATGGCCGCTGCCGCTTCGAAGGGCGGCACGGAGGCGATTGCCGATACAGGCGCCGATATCGGGGCGATGGAAGCTCCGCCGGCCGAAGACGAGCCATTGGATACCACCGCCGAGGCTCCGGCCCCGGTGGAAACCGGCGCGGAAGCCTCGGCCTGAGGCGTAACCGAACTGGCACAATTGCCGTCTAATGCGCCGGACCGCGAGAGCGGTTCCGGCGTCGGCAAAGATTCAAGAGGAAAGTAAAATGGCTGCTTACACTGCCGCTGACGTGAAGGCCCTGCGCGAGAAGACCGGCGCGGGCATGATGGATGCGAAGAAAGCCCTCGAGGAAACCAATGGCGACATGGAAGCGGCGGTCGACGCGCTGCGCGCCAAGGGTCTCGCCACCGCGCAAAAGAAATCCAGCCGCACCGCCGCCGAAGG
>DASWIR010000458.1:0-4585 GCA_036397575.1 Alteraurantiacibacter sp.
AACGCGTTCGATGTTTCCCGTCATTTCCGACTGGGCCGCCTCGAAATGGAACTCGACATGATCCCACCCTTCTTTGGTGCCCGCCCGAAGGATCTGTGCGAGAATTCCGAGGCTAAACATCGCATCCTGGTGGCGTGGCCAAATCTTCGGATCCAGAATGCGGTAGCTGAGCGATGCGCTACGCTCATCGCATTCGAGACGGATGTCGGTGCAGTCTTGCAGCAGATCGAAGAATTCAACGAATCTGTGCAGAGCTGAGCCTACCTTCGTCGAAGCCTTGATCGCATCGCCCACGGGCCCAAGCGACGAAATTTCGTAGTGAGTGCCAACCAACCAAGGGATCGTTACGTCGCGGGTTTCGCGCACCAAATGTTCGGAAAAATCGACGAAACTGCTCAAGGGCATGGGAGAAGCGCCGCGTTGTTCCCGCGGCAAAATGGTTCGGATAGCCTCAAGCCGTTCCGGTACATGGCCGCACTTTGTCAGTTGCGAACGCCAGCCGTCGAGCGCAGATGAGCGCACGCATATCTCGGTCATATTGTCCTTCCCCTATCACTCCTGAGCCTAGCGCTTAAGGACGGGAGGGAATTGACGTAATGGCTCGCCAAATTGATATTTAATCTCGTTAGACCGGGCAGATTGTCCTTTCCTGCCAAGCCGACCGCTGGGCTGGCGCGACAGGAAGGCAGGATGGAAGGTTTGCCCAATGCAGGCTCCTCGCGAGCTGCGCCTGTCAACGTGAATGGCCCTCAGGCGGTTGCCAGCGCCATAGTTCTCGGCACGATCGGGGTGCTCTCCTTTATCGTCCAGCCCGGTATTGTTCAGGGCTTCGTCGCCGAGTTGGGACTTGCCGAGTCGCAAGCCGTAAATCTCGCCGGGATCGAAATGCTCGGTGTTGCCATAGCGGCAATCCTGCTCGCCTTTATTGGCAATCGGCTGAACTGGCGAATGGTTGTAATCGCCGGTCTGGCGGTGGCGATGACCGGAAATATTCTCTCGGCCCTTGCGCTGGATTCCCCGCTGCTTAGCCTTGCGCGTTTTGTTGCCGGCCTCGGCCATGGCCTGGTCATTTCGATCAGTTTCACTTTTATCGGCATTACCCGCAACGCAGAGCGCAACCTGGCGCTCTATCTGGTCTTGTTGCTGACCTATGGCGCGTTCGGCCTGTGGTACTTGCCCAGCTTCCTCGACGCATTCGGGTTCGATGCGCTTTTCACCGCATTCGCGGCGATTTGCGCCGCCGCAATGGTGACGGTTCTCTACGTACCGGCCGCTTATCATGCGGAAGTAGCCAGCAACCCCAAGGCGCGTCAGATAAGATCGGCGCTAGTATTCATCGCCCTGGCCGGGGTTTTGGCTTACAACCTCGCCCAGGGCATCGCATGGGGAATCCTTGCCCTGGTGGGGATCGGCGCGGGGCATCCGGAGCAGGCGGTAGCCGATGCGCTGTTCCTGTCGCAGATTCTGGCTGTCGCAGGAGCGCTGGTCGCGGTTTTCCTCGCCCATCGGATCAATTCCCATCTCGCCATCGGGTTGGGCATCTTCGGTGGCGCCGCAAGCATCGCGTTGCTCGTCGGCCAGCCCAGCTATTCGCTGTTCGTGGTGGCCGTCTGCGGTTTCAACCTGCTCTGGAATTTCGTGCTGCCCTTCATCCTGGCCAAGGTCTGCGAATTCGAGACGCGAGGCCGCATGATGTCCTATGCCATTGCCTTGCAGATGATCGGCCTTGGCGGCGGCCCCTTGCTCGCAGCGCCGTTGATTGCAGGAGGTTCGTACCTGCCAGCCGAACTGGTATGTATCGCCATGTTCATTGCCAGCTACGTTCTGCTGGTGGGTCCGATGAGGAGCCACCAGCGCCTTTTGATTGCCCAACCTGAGAGCTGAGCGATGCAAGAGCTGCTCGACAAAATATGCGAGCCCGGGGGCTCTCTCGGCGTCGGCGATCCCGCCACCGGCGAGGTTATCGCGAATGTCCGCACATATTCGTCCGAAGAAGTCGCGATCATCGTGGCCGAGGCGGACAAGGCCGGCCGGGAATGGGCGCGGCGGACGGCAAAGGAGCGCGGGAATATCCTGCGCGGCTGGTTCGACCTGATCATGGACAATCAGGAGCCGCTGGCACGCCTCGTCACTGCGGAATGCGGCAAACCGATTGCGGAATCGCGCGGGGAAGTGGCCTACGGCGCATCGTTCATCGAATGGTTCGCTGAAGAGGGCAAGCGCGCCTATGGCGAGACCGTGCCGACATTCGCGGCTGGAAAGCGCGTGCTGACGATCAGGCAGCCGGTCGGAACCTGTGCGGCGATCACGCCGTGGAACTTCCCCATCGCTATGATTACACGCAAGGTCGGGCCCGCCCTTGCGGCGGGCTGCGCAATCGTGGTGAAGCCGGCCGAAGCCACGCCGCTTTCGGCCCTTGCGCTCGAGCTGCTTGCGCTTGAAGCGGGGCTTCCCGACGCCCTTTTCCGTGTGGTGCCGACGAACGACCCTTCGGCAATCGGCAGGCTCTTCTGCGAGGATCCGAAGATCCGCAAGTTGAGCTTCACCGGCTCTACCGCGGTCGGCAAGATATTGATGCAGCAAGCGGCGCAGAATGTGTCCCGCCTGAGCCTCGAGCTTGGAGGAAATGCCCCCTTCATAGTGTTCGAGGATGCCGATCTCGATGCTGCGGTGGAAGGCGCTCTGGCATCCAAGTTTCGCAATGCCGGCCAGACCTGTGTGTGTGCCAACCGCTTTCTGGTGCAAAACGCTGTGCACGACGTTTTCGCCGAGAAGCTTGCCGTCAGGGTGAGCGGCCTCAAACTCGGTCGGGGCTCGGATGAAAATAGTCGGATCGGCCCGCTCATCAATCGTGCGGGGCGCGAGAAGGTCGAGCGGCTGGTGGGCCATGCGATTTCGGGCGGTGCCGAGGTGCGAACCGGCGGATCGCGGTCGGAAGCGGGAGAGAATTTCTTCGAGCCTACGGTCCTGACCGGCGTGAGCCCGGAAATGGATATCGCGCGTGAGGAGATTTTCGGCCCCGTCGCCTCGATCATCCGTTTCGATACAGAAGAGGAGGCGGTCCGGCTCGCCAATGACACGCCCTATGGCCTTGCCGCCTATTTTTATGCGCGGGACATGGGCCGCATCTGGCGCGTGATGGAGGGGCTCGAATACGGAATGGTCGCCGTCAATGACGGCATCCTGTCGACCGAAGTCGCCCCATTCGGAGGCATCAAGCAGTCGGGCTTCGGACGCGAAGGCTCGAAGCACGGCCTCGATGAATATCTCGAACTCAAATACTGCCTGATGGGAGGCATCGATAGATGACCAGCAATTCGGAATTGTGGGCCCGGCGCGAAGCCGCCGTGCCGCGCGGCGTCGCCTCGATGCATCCGCGCTTCTTCGCTCGTGGGGCCGGAGCGGAGGTCTGGGATGAGGAAGGCAATCGTTACATCGATTTCACCACCGGCATTGCTGTTTGCAACACTGGGCATTCGCATCCACGCATTGTCGCGGCAGTGAAGGAGCAGCTCGATCGCTTCTCGCATTGCTCGTTCCAGGTCACGCCATATGAAAGCTATATTGCGCTCGCCGAACAGCTGAATGCGCGCGCGCCGATAGATGGCGACGTGAAGACGATCTTCTTTTCGACCGGTGCCGAGGCGCTGGAGAATGCGGTCAAGATTGCCCGCGCGGCCACCGGACGAGGCGGGGTCGTCACCTTCCAGGGAGGTTATCACGGGCGCACGCTGCTGACGCTGGCGATGACCGGCAAGATCCAGCCATACAAGACCGGCTTCGGCCCGATGCCGGGAGAAATATTCCACACGCGCTTTCCAATCCCGTATCACCGGTTCGACGAGGATCAGGCGATCGAAGGGCTGAAGGCGCTGTTTGCCTCTTCGATCGAGCCCGGCGCGGTTGCCGCGATCGTGCTCGAGCCGGTATTGGGCGAGGGCGGATTCTATACCGCTTCCTACAAGTTCTTCCGCGCGTTGCGGGATATCTGCGATGAACACGGGATCCTGCTGGTTGCCGATGAAGTGCAGTCCGGTTTTGCCCGAACGGGCGAGCTCTTCGCGATGGATTGGGTCGCCAAGGAAAACGGCGTCAGACCCGACTTGATGACAATTGCAAAAGCCATGGCGGGCGGCTTCCCAATTTCAGGCGTGATGGGCCGGGCCGAGCTGATGGACGCGCCCGATCCGGGCGGGCTGGGGGGCACTTATGGCGGCTCGCCGCTCGGCTGCGTGGCGGGGCTCGAAGTGCTCAGGATCATCGAAGAAGACGATCTCGGCAGCCGCGCGCGGGAGATCGGAAGCGCGATCAAGGATCGCCTGCGCGTGCTGCAGGCGGACGGCCTTGGCTTCATCGGCGATATCCGCGGCCCCGGCGCCATGGTGGCGATGGAGCTGGTCCATGATGGCGATCCGAACCGCCCGAACCCGGAACTGACCAGGCGGGTTGTGCTCGAGAGCGCCGAAGAAGGGCTGCTGCTGCTATCCTGCGGAATGCGCGGAAATGTGGTCCGTTTCCTGCCGGCCCTGACAATTCAGGACGACCTCCTCCAAGAGGGGCTCGACTGCCTGGAAAAGGTACTGCG
>DASWIR010000459.1:0-2441 GCA_036397575.1 Alteraurantiacibacter sp.
GGCGCTGCTACTTTCCTTGCGACGGATGGACAGAATTCGCAGCCTCGATGCACAGGCCGGACAAGTAGTATGCGAAGCAGGCGTAGTTCTCCAGACGCTGCACGAAGCGGCGGAGAGGGAGCAACTGCGCTTCCCCCTTACTCTGGGCGGCAAGGGCTCGGCGACCATTGGCGGGCTCATCTCCACCAATGCCGGTGGCACGCAGGTGCTGCGTCACGGATCGATGCGCGCGCAAGTGCTTGGGATCGAAGCGGTGCTCGCCGATGGCAGCATCTTCGATGCTCTGGTGCCGCTGAAGAAGGACAATCGCGGCTTCGACCTGAAACAGTTGCTGATCGGATCGGAAGGCACGCTGGGCATCGTCACCGCGGCGACACTGCGGTTACTGCCCGCCATTGCCGAACGCGCGGTGATCTGGGCTGGCCTTGAATCGATCAAGGATGCACGCGCGCTGCTGCTTCAAAGCGAGAAGCTGGCCGGCAAGGCGCTCGAGGGTTTCGAAGTTATGCCTGCCCATTGTCTGAAGTCGGTGCTGGCACATGTCCCGGGTAGCCGCTCTCCGCTCCAGAACGAGCATCGGTGGCACGCGCTGATCGAGCTGGTAGCGGAGAGCCGAACAGAGGCAGACCGCCTCCCCGCCCTCGCCCAGGCCATCCTCGAAACTGGCTTCGAAGGGGGCTTGCTTCAGGATGGCACTATCGCCGCGAACGAAACGCAAGCCGAGCAATTCTGGCTGCTGCGCGACGAGATCGCCCCGGCCGAACGCGCAATCGGCCCTGCACAGCAGCATGACATCTCCGTGCCGGTCGAACGAATGCCCGAATTTGTCGAGACGGCCATACAAGAGGTCGAGAAACGCTTCCCCGGCACTACCGCCGTGGCGTTCGGCCACCTCGGGGACGGCAACGTCCATTTCCATGTCCTTGCCCCGAACGGCGCGGTGCGCGGCGAATGGGAAAACAGCGAGGGCAAGCCGATCAGCAGCTTTGTGCATGACCTGGTCACGCGCTGGGGCGGATCGATCAGCGCCGAGCACGGCATCGGGCGGCTGAAGCGCGACGAGTTGGGCCGGCTGGGTGACCCGGTCGCGCTCTCGATGATGCGGGCCGTCAAGCAGGCCCTCGATCCCGATGCACTGCTCAACCCCGGCAAACTCGTCCCGCTTGCGCCACACGATACGAAACCTTAAAGCCCGCCCCTTCGCGGCATATCGGAAATGGCCCGATGGCCGACAATGAACAGCAAATAGTCGGAGATACCTGATGGCCAGCGCGCCGAAAGCCAACCTGCCCCTCCTTTACAATGATCTGATGCCACTCAACACGCGCGACCACGCGAAGTGGAGCACCCGATCAATCGATCGTGCGCCATGGATCGCCAAGGAACATGCCATCCCGATCACATCGGACGAATTCGGGCAGGCGCAGCGCCACTTCCCGATCGTCTTCTCCAATGGCGATAACCCCGTACCGCTAGCGTTGATGGGCCTGCACGAAGGTGTGAATACCTTCTTCGACGAGACCGGCAAGGCGCTCGACGAAGACTTCTACGTCCCGGCCTATATCCGTCGCTATCCATACCTCCTCGTTCGCCTGAACAAAGACAACGAGGACATGTCGCTGTGCTTCGACCCATCCTCGGAACTGCTTGGTGAGTTCAAGGACGGCCGCCGTCTGTTCGAGGACGATGGCCAACCAACCGACATGACCAAGGAAATCCTCAAATTTTGCGAGAATTTCGAAGCTGCCGGGATGCGCACCGCCTCGATGGTCGACGAACTGAAGAAACACGACCTGTTGATGGACGGCGAAATTGCGATCAACCGCGGCGACAATGACGACAAGCCCTTTCTTTATCGCGGCTTCAAAATGGTGAACCAGGAAAAGCTGCGTGAGATGCGCGGTGACCAGCTGCGGACCTGGAACCAGAACGGCCTGCTGCCGCTAATCTTCGCCCACCTCTTCTCGCTCGACCGGATGCGCTTCATCTTCGCGCGCCAGGCACAGCAGGGCAAAGGCCCGATGGCCGCGGCCGCCCCGAACCAGGCCGGTGAAAAGGCCGAAAAGAAGCCGGCGAAGAAGGCCGAACCGGCCAAGTCGTGAAGAATTAGTTTCTGATTTGACTAAGTCTTGAACTGGAGGTGCGCACGTCCTATCTTGAGTGCGTCCGGAAGGTTTCCCTCATAGCCGACCGGATAGGTGCGAAAGCACCTCCTCCCTGAACCTTGGCCACCTCGTGCTTTTTGCGCGAGGTGGTCATTTTTCATCCGGCTGATTTTCTTAACTATTCTGCCGCCAGCGGCATACCGCGCCCGAGCATCGCGACTTCCTCCGCAAGACGGCGCACCAACTCCGCCAGCTGTTCCGCAATACGGGCGAATCCGGGTCCCGGCTCGCTAAGGCCGGCATCGAGATAGATCGAGCGGCAGATTTCAAGCTGGA
>DASWIR010000460.1:0-2471 GCA_036397575.1 Alteraurantiacibacter sp.
CGTGATCGACTCCCGAGCCGGCCTGACCCCACTCGACCGCGAGATCGCCGACTGGCTGCGGACCAAACAGGTGCCGGTCGTGCTCGTCGCCAACAAGGTCGAAGGCCGTGCGAGCGAAGCGGGCATTTATGAAAGCTACGAGCTCGGGCTCGGCGAGCCGGCAGCGATCAGCGCCGAGCATGGCGAGGGCATCGCCGAACTGTTCGAAGCGCTGTTTCCGATCATCGGCGACAGGCAACCGGAAGAGGAAGAAACCGCTGGGGAAGGTGAGGAAGAGGAGGCCGACCTCTCCGCCCCGCTCCAACTCGCAATTGTAGGGCGGCCCAATGCAGGCAAGTCCACCCTCATCAACCGCCTGCTGGGCGAGGATCGGCTGCTGACCGGACCGGAAGCTGGGATCACCCGCGATTCGATTGCCATCGACTGGCAATGGACCGACCCGGCAAGCGGCGAAACGCGCGAGATCAAGCTGATCGACACGGCCGGGATGAGGAAGAAGGCCAAGGTCGCCGACAAGCTCGAAAAGCTGTCCGTCGCCGATGCCCGCCGCGCGGTCGATTTCGCGGAGGTCGTAGTGCTGCTGCTGGATGCAACGCGCGGCCTCGAAGTGCAGGACCTCAAGATCGCGGACATGGTGATCGAGGAAGGCCGGGCCCTGATGATCGCGATCAACAAGTGGGACGTGGCCGAGGAGCCAAGCAAGCTGTTCAACGGCATTCGCGCTGCCCTCGACGAAGGGCTGGCGCAGGCGCGCGGCGTACCATTGTTCGCGGTCTCCGCCATAACCGGCAAGGGTCTGGACCAGATGCTCGCCGCCGCCTTCGAGCTGCGCGAAACCTGGAGCCGCCGCGTGCCGACCGCGGCGCTCAACCGCTGGTTCGACGATGCGATGGAGGCCAATCCGCCGCCCGCGCCCAAGGGCAAGCGGATCAAGCTGCGCTACATCACCCAGGTCGGCATCCGCCCGCCACGTTTCGTAATCTTCGGCACACGGCTCGACATGCTGCCGACGAGCTATGAGCGGTACCTCGTCAATGGCATCAGGCGCGAGCTGGGCTTCGGGGCGGTCCCGGTACGGGTAACACTCAAGAGCCCGAAGAACCCCTTCGCCAAGAATTAAGGCCCGGAGTGTCACCCAAATCCGCACACGAAACGGGCCATTCGTTTCCTACAGGCCTCCGTCTTTCCTAGTAGACACCAGTAGAGCGCGCCGCTGCCCGATCGAGACGGTCGACCAGCCGTAACAGCGCGGAAGCACAGGGCTTTTTTTGCAATCCGCGATAGCGGCCAGCATACATGACAGGGCGAATCCTGCCCTCATAGGCGAGGCGGACGAGGTCTTCGCCTGTCACTTTCCGGCGAGGCATCCCGACGGCCACATCCCACGCCGCGGCAAAGCCTTCGGCGCCAGGCCGTGCACGCAGCCTGTACGCTGCGTTGCGGCTCATACCGACGCGTTTCGCGGCTTCGGAGACCGAGCCGGTCTCGGCCAGAAATCCGATGAAATGGCCTTGCTTCGGAACGGTCCAGCCATCGTGACGGCTATTTACCTCCACGGGAAGAAAGGCGGGAAGGCGGCCGCGAAAGCGGCGCCGGCGAGTCTGGGTTCGATGCTGTTCCATTCGCCAGGATAGACCCCATCCGGTACGTTGTAGGAAAGTTGTTTTTCAGCGAGATTGGAATCGGGAACCGCAACCCGCGTCCGCCGCTTGGGAGGAAATGCCCCTGGAACTCAACGCGCCAACCCCGCTCGCCGGAATCGACTGGGAAATCCTGCTGCGCCTGGGCGTGGCGGCAGTGCCCGGCCTGCTGCTCGGGCTCGACCGCGAGCTGCGCGGTCATGCCGCCGGGCTGCGGACACATGGGCTCGTGTGCCTTTCCGCCGCCGCGGCCGCTATCTCGATCATCGCGCTCTACAATCAGATCGGCGGCCCCAGGACCGATGTGCTGCGCCTCTACGAGGCAGTGGCCGCGTTCATCGGCATTGTCGGCGCCGGCCTGATCGTCTTCAGCCGGGGCAAGCTCCACAATATCACGACCGCCGCCCATCTGTGGCTGACAAGCGTGATCGGAATTGCCTGCGGCACGGGGCAATGGCCGCTCGTCGCTACCGCCGCTGTGATCGGCGTCGTGATGCTGTCGCTCCTCCATGTGGTGGAAACGCGATTCTTTTCGGGCCAGCGGAATCTCGCTGCCAAGTCCGGTGACGACGAAGGCGACCGGACCTAGGCTGAGCCCACAAAGCCCTTCATCCACGATCTGCCCCGGCATGCCGCATTCGCGCCGGGCCAGTCATCGGGCCGCAAGATTGCAATGCGAATCCCGCTGCCATCACGGACCGGCCGCGCCATGGCTGGCAGATCGGGAGCTATCGGAATGCCGAAATTGCACGTCGTACTCGAAGAGAGGGAGCATGGCTGCGATCGCGCAGTCGCGCTCGAAACCCCGACAATCGAACTCGCATTGGTCGT
>DASWIR010000461.1:0-2112 GCA_036397575.1 Alteraurantiacibacter sp.
GCCGAGAAATACGGCGTCGGCATGGAAGCGGAGCTGGGCCAGATCATGGGCGTGGAAGACGATATGGTCGTGGCGGAGGAGGATTCTGTCCTAACCGATCCCGAGGACGCCAAGAAATTCTGCGACGCGCTCGACCTGTCGGCCTTCGCCTGCGCAGTCGGCACGGCTCATGGCTTTTACAAGGGCGAGCCGAAGGTCGATTTCGACCGCATCGAAGCGATCAACCAGCTTACCAGGACCCCGATGGCGCTGCATGGCGGCACCGGCCTTTCAGACGACACCTTTGCCCGCGCGATCGCGCGCGGCGCGGCCAAGGTGAACATCTCGACCAACCTCAAACATGTCTTCGTCGAGAGCTTCGTCAATTATCACAACGAGAACCCGGCCGATTTTGAGCCGCTGCGGCTGATCGACGCCCAGTACCAAGCGTGTAAGCTGTTGTTCTCCAGCTTCATCGCCAAGTTCGGCGGGGAGAACCGCGCCCAGCCCTTCCTCGAAGCGCTCAAGCAGGCGGCCTGAGGGAGCGGCGGGAGGGATGCTCAAGGCACTGATTTTCGATTGCGACGGCGTGCTGGTCGATACTGAGCGCGACGGGCACCGGGTCGGCTTCAACCGCGCTTTCGCCGCCTTCGGCATCGATGCGGAATGGAGCGTGGAGCTTTACGCGAAGCTCCTGCAGGTGGCCGGCGGCAAGGAACGGATGCGCGCCTATTTCGACGAATTTGGCTGGCCGGAAGACAAGGTGGCCGAGCATGGTGGCAGGGACGAGCTCATCAAGGCGCTGCACGCGAAGAAAACCGAGATCACCGCTGCCCTGGTCGGCGAAGGCGGTCTGCCGCTCCGCCCCGGCATTGTACGGATCGTCGACGAGGCGATAGCCGCCGGCGTGCGTCTCGGCGTGTGCACGACCTCCAATCCGAAATTCATCGACGCGGTGCTCGACCTGTTCGGATCGGACCGGAAGGCGAAATTCGAATTTGTCCATGCGGGCGACTGCGTCTCGAAGAAAAAGCCGGACCCGGAGATTTACGAGCTGGCCAAGCGATCACTGGGGCTGCCGGCACATGAATGCATGGTGATCGAGGACAGCCGCAACGGCCTCCTCGCCGCCAAGGGCGCGGGCCTGCCCTGCACCATCACCACCAGCACTTATACGGTGGACGAGGACTTCAGCGAAGCCGAGATAGTGGTGCCCGAACTGGGCGACGATCCTGTACAGCTGGCGCTGCAGGATCTTGCCCGTCTCGCCGCCGAAACGGCATGAATTGAATTGGGAGAGCGACAATGAGTGAAATCAGCCAGGCGCAGGTCGAGCGGGCGATCGATATCACCGCCGACACCGCCATCCGGAACGAACATTACTTCTCCGATCTCGACGGGCTCGCCGGCGACGGCGATTTCGGCACATCGCTCGCCACCGGCTTCAAAGTCATCAAGGCAGAGCTGCCGCAAATCGAAGGCGACACCAGCGCCAAGCTGCTGAAGATCAGCATGCTGTGCTCCAAGCATGTCGGCGGCTCCTCCGGCCCGATCTGGGGCACCGGATTCATGAAGGCGGCGCTGAGCTGCAAGGGCAAGGACGCGCTGACGCTGGCGGATGTCGGCGATATGCTCGGCAATGCAATCGAGGGCATTATGGCCCGCGGCGGCGCCAAGCTCGGCGACAAGACCCTCATCGACGCGCTGATCCCGGTGCATGAGGTGCTGAAAGAACATGCTGCCTCGGGCGATGGGAAGGCGGCACTCGCCGCCGCCGCCGCAGCGGCCGACAAAGCGATCGACGAGACCCGCTCGCTGGTTGCCCATCGCGGCCGAGCCAGCCAGGTGGGGGCGCGCAGCGCCAACACGCCCGATCCCGGTATCGTCGCCATCGCCACCATCTTGCAGGACTGGTGCAATGCCTTCGGCGTCGAGCGCACCCCCAGCGCGCCCGAGCTCAACCGCGAAACCGCCTGAATAAAAACACCGAAAACGAGAGGATCGAGAGATGAAAAAATTTGTCAACAACCCGGAAAATTTCGTTCCCGAATTCATGAAGGGCGTCATCGCCGCCAATCCCGGCCTGCTGGAGGCCGTGCCCGAATTCCAGCTGATCAAGCGCAAGGACCGCCC
>DASWIR010000462.1:0-2873 GCA_036397575.1 Alteraurantiacibacter sp.
AGGCGCCCAGCACCACATCGAGCCTATCCTCGATGAATACGCCGTTGAGGCGCAGCTCCTGACTGAACTGCTCGTGCGAGTAGTCTGAATCGTCCTGGATGAAGACCACTGGCGAATGGTCGTTGTCCGATCCCGTCTCGCTGAACATGTGGCGATAGCCGGTGATCGATTTGAGCGCGAGATTCTCGCTGAGTTCGAGATCGATCGTCATCGCCAGGCCCCAGGCCTCGGCTCCTGCTGCCGAAGGCGCAGTGAACGGCCCGAGCGGCGCGCCCGCAATATAGCCAGAAGGCGGCCCCGGAGGCGCTCCGATGGCCGAGTACATCACGCCCGGATCGTAGAAATTGGCGTAGCTGGCATAGGGGTCGTTGAGCACGGCATCCGGCCGGCGATAGGGCCCGTAAGTGACGAAGCGGTCGTCATAGGGTACACCCTGATACGCGAGGCTAAGCCCCGACCGGTCGACCGGATTGGCCGAGCCTGCATTGGCGGACTCGGCACTGGCGATCAGGACCGAAGCCTGCGTTTCCGACGTATCCTTGGTGTAGTCCCCGCTGATATTGATCTCGAGCGGGCTGTCGACGGGTGCGATCCGCAGCGAGCCGCGCATGGCATACATCTGCTGGTTGCCCATTTCGCCAAGCTTGCAGTCCCCTGTCGAAGCGAGGCTGGGAAGCGCCGCCTGCCCCGGCGACACCAGGCTGGTGCCGGGCTGGACATAGGGATCGTCGGGATTGACGCAGGCATAGTCGTAGCGGGTGACGTGGCCGTCGCGATTGCGTGTGACTCCGGTTATGCGCGCGAACACGGCATCGGGAACGATGGTGAAGTCGGCGCTGGCCTTCACATCCCGGCGACCGAGATTACCGATCGAGGCCTCGATATAGCCGCCCTCGCCCTCGGGCTTGCGCGAGTAGATCTTGATCGCCCCGCCCAGCGTGTTCATGCCGGAGAGCGTGCCCTGCGGCCCGCGCAGCACCTCGATGCGCTCGAGGTCGGTCAGGTCGAAGGCGCTGGCAAGGACGGTGCCGTAATAGATGTCGTCGATATAGGTGCCGACGCCCGGCTCGACCGATGGGCTCTGATCGGACTGGCCCACGCCGCGAATGAACACACGCACCGAATTGCCCTGGCCCGCGGGATTGCGCTGCAGCAGCAGGTTGGGCATCTGCGCGGCAATGTCGGTCAGCGTCGTCTGGCTGCGCTGTTCCAGCAATTCGCCGCTGACCGCACTGATCGAGAGGGGCACGTCCTGCAGGTTCTGCTCGCGCAGCTGTGCGGTAACGATGATCACATTGTCATCGGCCTCTTCCGCCGTTTCCCCGGCGCCGGCATCCTGCGCATATACCGGCATGGCGCCGATCGCGCTGGCCAGCGCGATAAGCGAAAGCGAAGAACGGCAGACGGATCTGGATTGTGTGCGGCGCATGAAACTCTCCCCTTTTCCGCCTCGAATTGCGTGCTTTTTCACGCTCTTTGCGAAACGGCGTTTCCCGTAATGTTATTGCCTGGGCGCACGGGATACTTGCCCAGCTATGCTTTGTTACTTATCCAATGGCCAAAGCGGAGGCCTTGACCGGCTTGGCCGGCCGGCTTGCCTCATTTGGAAACGGAGCGGCCATGACGAACGGGTCCTATGTCGACCTGGCCGATGTCGAAGAGTGCCAGCGCAGGCGGGCGTGGGACGCCGCTGCGCGCCGGCTTTTCCCGGGCCTCGACGTGCAGATGACCGGTCCGGCACCGGTACGCGGGACGATCGACCGGATCACGCTCGGTCCGGCGGAACTGTTCACGATCGAATCCGCTCCCGCCGATGTAACGCACCGGCCGCGCGCCAGGGACGACGTGAGCTGGACGCATATCTCCCTGATGGTGCAGTCGCGCGGCACCACACTGGTCGGGCAAAGTTCGGGCGAAGCAATCCTGCACGAGGGCGACATGTGCCTGATCGACGAGCGCGACCGCTTCAGTATCCGCAACCGTGACTATTGCCGGATATTGTTCCTGCGCCTGCCGCGCGGGCCGGTAATGAGCCGGCACCCGCATCTCGACCGGCTGTTTGCCAAGGTTCTGCCTGCGCAGGAAAGCGGCACGCGGCTGCTGTCCGATACGCTACAGCGGCTGAGCGACGTCGCAGAGGCTCTGAACGAAGAACAGCGAGCCTCCATGGTTGGTGCCATAGTGCAGATGCTCGGCATTGCAGAACCGCTTTCCGCCCTGCCCAAGAGCCCCGACTGGCGGGTGCGCCGGGCGCTCGAATTCATCGAGATGAACCTGTTCACTGCCGGGCTGACCGCAGAGGAAGTGGCGCAGGATCAGCATATCAGCCGCCGCCGGCTGGACCAGTTGATGCAGGAGGCCGTCGGCCGCACCATAGCGAACCATCTGTGGCAAAGGAGGATGGAGCAGGCCGCGGCGGACCTCCGCGATCCGCGCAAGTCCTCGCTCTCGATCTCCCAGATCGCCTTCGCCAACGGCTTCGAGGATGCGGCCCATTTTACGCGCGCGTTTCGCCGCCGATATTCGGTGACGCCGGGGCAGTGGCGGCTCAACTGATCGCGAATTTCCAGATGAGCATAGCCGGCGCCCTTTCCTCGGCGGCTCTTGCCCCTATCATGCGCGAAAGATCGATGAGGGGAGTAATATGCTGAAGGCGAAACTGGCCGGCCTGGCCGCTGCGGCGATGGTTGGCTCGATCCTTGCGGGCTGCGCGAGCATGGAAGCCAGCACTCCGGAAGCGAGCGCGCCGCAGGATATCGCCATCAATGGCAGCATGGTTTTCCCCGAGAGCATCACTCACGATGCGGCGGGCAATCTCTACAATGGCAGCGTGCCGGGCGTCATCTACCGCACACGACCTGGCAGCCGAACAG
>DASWIR010000463.1:0-2675 GCA_036397575.1 Alteraurantiacibacter sp.
CAAGCCGCTAGCACGGCCGGATATGGCTATCCACCCCGCCTTGCCCCGAGCCTTGCGACAGGCTAGGGCGCGCGGCTGAATACAGCCTTAGCTTTTTTCCGGAAACGTACCATGAAGATCAGCGGCGTGGACATCCGTCCAGGCAATATCCTCGAATATGAAGGCGGCATCTGGAAGGTCGCCAAGATCCAGCATACGCAGCCTGGCAAGGGCGGCGCCTATATGCAGGTCGAAATGAAGAACCTGCAGGACGGCCGCAAGACCAATGTCCGCTTCCGCAGCGCGGACACGGTCGAACGCGTGCGGCTCGACACGAGGGATTTCCAGTTCCTCTATGAGGATGGCGACCAGCTTGTCTTCATGGATCAGGACACTTACGAACAGATCTTGCTCGATGCCGACCTGCTCGGCGATGCGCGGCCGTTCCTGGAAGACGGAATGATGATCTCGCTCGAGCTGTGGGAGGAAAAACCGATTTCCGTTCAGCTTCCCGAACAGGTGGAAGCGACTATCGTAGAGGCGGATGCGGTGGTGAAGGGGCAGACCGCTTCTTCGAGTTACAAGCCCGCCGTGCTCGAAAATGGCGTTCGCGTTATGGTGCCGCCGCATATCGAAAGCGGCACGCGCATCATCGTTGACGTATACGAGCGTGAATATGTGAGGAAGGCAGACTGATGAGGATGATCCGGAAAATCGCGCTGGCAGGCGCGCTGGCGACGCTTCCCGTTGCGCTTCACGCGCAGGAGGAAGAGGAAGCGGCGGAGCAATCGCCAGAGGAATTGCGCGCCGATATACAGCGCGGTGTTTCCATCGTGCGCAGTTTCAACGTCGCAATGAATTCCAATCAACTCACCCGGCAGACGCGCGGGCAGATCTTCACCTGCCTTTATCGCAATCCGGTCCGCCGTATCAGCCGTGCGGCCGCACAGGTGCTGGACCGCAATTCCAATCTTGAGCCCGACAATCCGACGCATATTTATGCCGCCGCGATCCGTGCTTGCGGCATCACATTGCAGCGCGTCGAAGGCGCGGGCGAAGATGGCGCCGGCGGCGATGCGCCCGAAGGGCGCTGATATCCGGCTATGAAGATTCGCGGCGCCCAGGCCGGCGACCTGGAACTGCTGGTCCCGCTGTTCGATGCCTATCGGCAGTTCTATGGCCAGCAATCCGATATTCCGGGCGCGCGCGAATTCCTTTCGCAGCGGCTGGAGCGGCGGGATTCGCTGATCCTTATCGCGGTCGAAGAGGCGGAGGCGGGCGAGTTGGAATTCGCCAAGGATCCGGCCGGCTTCGCCCAGATGTTCACCTCCTTCTCTTCGACTGCCATGGCGTCGGTCGTTGTCCTCAATGACTTGTTCGTCGCACCCGAATGGCGCGGCAACGGCATCGGCAAGACTTTGGTGGAAGGGGCGGAAAACGTGGCCCGGCGCGCGGGAGCAGCGGGTCTGACACTGGCGACGCAAGTCAGGAACAAGCCTGCCCAGAACCTGTATGAGAAGATGGGCTGGGTGGCTGAAACGGAATTCCGCACCTACAAGCGCGCGCTCTGACGATTTAATGCACTTCGAGGACCAATAATGGCACTTTCCGGCCTGATCCGTGTGATGGAGCGCGCCGCGCGCAAGGCGGGTTCGCGCCTGCGCCGCGACTTCGGCGAAGTCGAGCAGCTTCAGGTCAGTCGCAAGGGTCCGGCCGATTTCGTGAGCCGCGCGGACACCGCCGCAGAACGGATCATCTACGACGAATTGTTGCATGGACGGCCAGGCTGGGGGTTCATGCTCGAGGAATCGGGAGAAATCGAAGGCGAACCCGGCAAGCCGCGCTGGATTGTCGACCCGCTCGATGGCACCAGCAACTTCCTTCACGCGCTCCCGCATTTTTCTATCTCTATCGCGGTGCAGGAGCCGAAGCCCGGCGGTGGCGGTTGGGGCGATGTGACCGCGGCCCTTGTCTACCAGCCGATCACCGACGAGAGCTTCTGGGCGGAGAAGAACCGCGGTGCGTGGCTGAACGATACGCGGCTGCGCGTGTCGGCGCGCGGGACGATGAGTGAGGCTCTGCTCGCCACCGGCATGCCCTATCGCGGCCATGGCGATTTCGAGGAATGGTCGAAAATATATGCCGAGCTGGGGCCGCAGATTGCCGGCGTTCGCCGCTACGGCTCCGCCGCGCTCGATCTCGCATGGGTTGCCGCTGGCAGGTTCGATGGCTTCTGGGAAAGCGATCTTGCGCCTTGGGACACGGCGGCGGGCTGCCTGCTGGTGCGCGAAGCGGGCGGATTTGTGACCGACTATGCCGGCCGCTCCCTGCCGATCTGCAACAGCCAGGTCATTGCCGGGAACGACCGGCTGCATTCCAAGCTGCACAAGTCGATCGCAACCGCGCTCAGGGGCTCCTGACGCCGTTGGCCGACGACCCGCCGCTCCCGGCTTGACTTGAATTCCGCGCCCGAGTGCCCATATCCAACAGGCTACAGTCGCAAATTGACGGTCTTCGGCGCTTTGCGGCTCCAATTTCCTTCTCTCGCTTCTACTAGCGCCCGGAGTCCGGCTTTCGGTCTTCGGCACACAAAAGAAGGAAATTGATATGCCAATCGGCACAGTAAAGTTTTTCGACAACGCCAAGGGCTACGGCTTCATCACGAACGAGGCCGGGGGCAATGATGCTTTCGTCCA
>DASWIR010000464.1:0-2928 GCA_036397575.1 Alteraurantiacibacter sp.
CTAGACCCGTATCAGTCGCCGGTCATCGCGGCCAGGCGCGCGGGGTCGAGCAGATCGATCCCGCGCGCCCCTTTGCGCCGGATGATCCCGTCCTTCTCCAGAGAAGTCACTGCGCGGCTGACCGTCTCGATCGTCAGGCCGAGCATCTGCGCTATCTCCCCGCGGCTCATCGGCAGTTCGAAACGATCCGCCGGATGGCAGGGTGAATGGCTCGCCGCTTCCGCCAGCCCCACCATCAATCCCGATACGCGCGAGACCGCACTGCGCCGCGAGGTCAGTTCGAGCAGGTTCCGGCTCTCGTGCAGGTCTTCCTGTGCGCGTTGAAGCAGTGCCTTGCCCAGCGCCGGATAGCGCGTGACCGCATCGTCCAGATCCGCCCGCGAAAACAGGCACAGCCTGCTGTCGGTCAGCGCGATGACGTCGTGCCCGGAAAATGGAGCGAACAGCTCGCCGACAAAGCCCGCGGGATGGACAAGTGCAAGAATCCGTTCCTGCCCTTCCTCGTCCACGCTGCTGACCTTGAGCGCGCCTTCGATCAACGTCGCGCAAGTCGTATTGTCGTCTCCCGCCGCGAACAGCATTTCACCGCGCTTGAGCTGGCGCGTGCGGCCACCCCTGGCCAGGGCGTCACGCTCTTCGGATGTCAGCACCGCGCAGGCCGCGCTCGCCCGGACCGGGCATTGTTCGCAGGACAGGTTCATGGCGCCAGCATCGCATTCAATTCCCCTATCAGCCGGTCTTCGGTCTCGACCATGGCCACCACGCCTTCGCGGGTGGCGGCGATTTCCTCCACTTCGGCTGCCTCTGTAAGCACGTCGACATAGATCCGGTCGAGCTCGGCCAAGGCGAGGAGAGCGGGTGCGCGGACCGATTGCAGGGTGGCCAGGGCAATCTCCGCATTGGCCCAGGAATCGCTGCCTTCCTCCGCGCCGCTGCCCGCGCCAATGGTGCCTCGCGCGGCGTCGGCCCGCGCGAGGAAGGCCGAATGGGCAGTTTGCGCCTCTGCCTCCAGCCCGCCAAGCCGCCCCAGGGCCTCGGCCGGGGCAGGGGGCGATACCCAGGGAACGCCCGGCACAGGCTGAAGCGTCCCGCTCACGCGCTCGCCTTCACGAATCGCGAGGGAAGGGAAGTTGGCCGAACTCGAAGCGCAGCCTGCCAACAGAGGGGGCAGGACGATGGCAACGATCAGGCGCATATTGGTCTGGTTTCGGCGCACGGCGACCCCATATCACTTCGGTGCCGGTTTGCCAGCGCTTCAGGTGATTTCTGCGCTTCGCGAGCGTTGACAGCGCGGGAAGCTTGGCTTAACGGGACCACCTTTCAGGCGCCCCGCACGCTCGGGGTTTGCCGCGCGTCGCCCGATGTCCGGTTTCGGTTATGGCGGCGTGACACAGGACAAGATGGGTTGATGACGATGTTCGCAGTCGTGCGTACGGGCGGCAAGCAATACCGGGTTGCCGCCGGAGACAAAATCGCAGTCGAGAAGATCGCCGGAGAAGCCGGCGATACGGTCGTGCTGGGCGATGTCCTGCTGGCCGGCGAAGGCGGCGAGATGAAGGACGCTGCGAAGGTCAAGGTCGCGGCCGAGATCATCGCCCAGGCCAAGAGCGAGAAGGTCGTGGTGTTCAAGAAGCGCCGCCGCCACAATTATCGCCGCAAGCAGGGTCATCGCCAGCAGATGACGCTGCTGCGCATCGTTCAGGTCGGCGATTCGAAGGCGGAGGTGAAGAAGGCCGCGCCGGAGAAGGCCAAGCACACGCCGTCGGCCCCGATCAAGGGCGGCGACGTTGCGGACAAGAAGGCGCATGCCGAAGCTCCGGCCAAGGCCGGCGCGACCGCCAAGGCCGCCGACGAGAAGAAGGCGCCCGCCAAAAAGGCCGCTTCGAGCAAGGCCGAGAAGGCCCCGGCGGAGAAGCCGGCTGCCAAGAAAGCGGACACCGCCAAGAAAGAGCCTGCCGCTAAGAAACCGGCGGCGAAGAAGGCCCCGGCCAAGAAGCCGGCCGCCAAGAAGTAACACGCGAAGAGACGGAGTAGATCGAGATGGCACATAAGAAAGCAGGCGGTTCGTCGCGTAATGGTCGCGATTCTGCCGGCCGTCGCCTCGGCGTGAAGAAGTTCGGCGGCGAGGAAGTCGCCGGCGGCAACATTATCGTGCGCCAGCGCGGGACCAAGTTCTATCCGGGCGTGAATGTCGGGATGGGCAGGGACCACACGCTGTTTGCGCTCGATGCAGGCCGCGTACGCTTCCACGAGGGCAAGCTCGGCCGCAAATACGTATCGGTCGAAGCAATGGCACAAGCCGCCGAATAAGCGGATGATCCGACAAAGGGGTCATCCACCGGGATGGCCCCCCGCCGGAACACCAACCGGCAATCGACGAGGGAGACGGGGCCAGCCCGCCTCCCTTTTTTAGTCTCCTTCGCAATCAAGCCGTCACATGCGCCCGATAACGGCGCAGGGACGGAGAGGACAGGAGACCTGAAATGTTCTTCCGTAGCGAGAGGCTGTTCCTACGCCCCGGATTCGCCGAAGACTGGCAAGACTTACGCGATGCAATTGCCGATGCGGCGATCGTGCGCAATCTTGCCACGGCGCCCTGGCCTTATCGTGAGGAGGACGCACGCCTGTTCGCCGCACGGGTGCAGGATCCGCGCTATCCGCATTTCCTTCTGACCTTGCCGACAGACCAAGGCGCCGCGCTGGTCGGTAGCGCTGGCCTGGGCGAGCGCGAAGGAGAAGCGGAACTGGGATACTGGATCGCACGGCCGTTCTGGGGGCAGGGCTTCGCGACCGAAGCCGCCAGTGCGGTGCTCGAAATCGCGCGGATGCTCGGTCACCGCAGGGTCATCGCCAGCCACCATCACGACAATCCGGCTTCGGGCAGCGTCCTCCGCAAAGCGGGCTTCCGTCCCACCGGGGCGGTGGAGC
>DASWIR010000465.1:0-2338 GCA_036397575.1 Alteraurantiacibacter sp.
CCGATCGATACCGGCACGCTGGTCGATATATTCCGGGACGATCCCAAGGCTTCGCTTCTCGGTACCGATGCGCTGCGCGACGGCGTGGATGTGCCCGGCGAATCGCTGCGCTGCGTCGTGCTGGAACAGGTGCCATGGCCGCGCCCCTCCATCCTGCACCGCGCACGCCGGGCAGCCGCGGCCGAGGAAGAGGGCGGAGCGCAGGCCCATGACGACCGGATCATCCGTGCAAGGCTCGCCCAGGCTTTCGGCCGGCTGATCCGTACGCAGGACGATACCGGCCACTTCATCGTCCTGTCGCCGGCCTTTCCCAGCCGGCTGCTCACGGCCTTCCCGCCGGGTACCCCTGTCCGCCGCGTGACGCTTTCGGAGGCTTTACAGAACCTCGATCCTCGTGCTTCTTCTGTGAGTGAAGATGAGGCGGCGATTTTAGCCGCCACCGGGAGAGGACCGGACGCGACGTGAAAATCCTGGGGCTCTTGCGCCATGCGAAATCCGATTGGAGCGATGTTCGCCTCAGCGATTACGATCGCGGCCTGAATGCGCGCGGCCGCAAGGGCGCGGCCCTGATGGGCAAACATATTGCCGGGCACCGCATTCGCTGGGATGCCGCCCTCGCCAGCCCGGCGGCACGGGTACAGGAAACGCTGGCGGCAAGCGGCCTGCCTTGCGATTTCGCCTATGACGAGGAACTATACCTCGCCGATGTTTCGACGCTGATGGACAAGCTGCGCGCGCTCCCCGCCTCCGCCGGGGCCGCGCTCCTCGCCGGGCACAATCCGGGCCTGCACGAACTGGTCTTCTCGCTGGTAGGGCCCGATAAAGAAAACGAGCTGTTCGATGCGGCGGCGGAGAAATTCCCGACCGCCGCCTTTGCCGTGCTCGAACTGGATATCGACGACTGGGCCGATTTGGGCCGCGGCTGCGGCAGGCTGGTCCACCTCGCCCGCCCGCGCGATCTCGATCCGGAATTGGGGCCGGAACACGTGCGCTGATTTTGCGGGGCGACGCCTCAGGCGTCGAGCGCAGCAGCCAGTTTCTCGCGGATTGCGCGCAATTGCGGAAGGAAGTCGTCGGTCGGCGAAGCCTGTGCCGTTGCTCCGGCAGGAAGCGATGCGGCTAGCGGCAATCCGCCAGGATCCGGCACGGTCATGGGAATGGCCGGCGCGGTTTCCGAGGCCTCTGCCTCGCCATTTTGCAGCGCTTTCTTCGCGCCCTTCAGTGTATAACCCTGGCGATTGACCAGCCGATCGATCCGGTCGAGCAGGGCAATATCGTCGCGCCGGTAATAGCGCCGACCGCCGCTACGCTTCACAGGCTGGAGCATGGGGAACTGCTGCTCCCAATAGCGCAGCACATGCGGTTTGATGCCCAGCGCCTGCGCCACTTCACCGATCGTGCGCAATGCATCCGCTTCCTTGCCGTCGGCAAACCTGGGATCGAGCGGGCGGCGGCTCATCCCGTCATGTGCCTTCGGCAATCTGCTTCTTGAGCAGCTGGCTGGCGCGGAAAGTCATCACCCGGCGCGGGGTGATCGGCACTTCCACGCCGGTTTTCGGATTGCGGCCGATCCGTTCCTTCTTGTCGCGAAGGACGAAGGTACCGAAGCCGGAGATCTTCACATTTTCCCCACGGCCCATCGCCTCGCACATGCGCGAAAGGATCGCCTCGACAAGGTCGAGCGATTCCGCACGGGACAAGCCCATCTTGCGATTTATCGCCTCGGCGAGGTCCGCACGAGTTAGGGTGCCAACCGAACGCATCATCTTCCCGTCCCCTCATGTGGTGACAGTTTGCGCGACCCTGTTTCCAGTTGCGAAGATTACTCTTTCGCCAAGTATTTTCAATGGGTAGGAAAAGTTTTTCCCAAAATGTCACATGCGGACCAGGCTGGCCGCCCAGGTGAAGCCGCCGCCCATCGCCTCCAGGACGACGAGGTCACCCGGCCCAATACGCCCGTCGCGCACTGCCTTGTCGAGGGCCAGCGGTACGGAAGCCGCCGACGTATTGGCATGTTCGTCGACCGTTATCACAACCTTTTCAGGCGCTAGGCCAAGCTTCTTGGCGGTGGCGTCGAGGATGCGCCGATTGGCCTGGTGCGGCACGATCCAGTCGATATCGGCGGACGTCATACCCGCCGCCTGCAGCACTTCATTGAGCACGTCGGCCAGGTTGACCACCGCGTGGCGGAAGACTTCGCGGCCTTTCATCCTGACCTTGCCGACCGTGCCGGTGGTCGATGGACCGCCATCGACGTAGAGCAGGCAATTATGCTGGCCGTCCGAATGGAGGCGAGTGACGAGTATTCCCGGTCCGTCCTCTGCGACTTCCTCCGCGG
>DASWIR010000466.1:0-3885 GCA_036397575.1 Alteraurantiacibacter sp.
GGGGGGCGAGGGTATTTAGTACCGGGTGGTTCAACCTAAACCAGAAAAGCTCTAGGCACTGTCTCCGGAAGGCGGCGGGGCGGCGCGTCCCCCGGCGCTGAACAGCGACCGGAGAATTCTCCGCGCGGCCAGCAGCAGCCAGACCGCCAGCCCCAGCAGGATCAGCGCGATCGCGCCTGCCGCGACAGGGTATTCGTAGGCGAGATAGAGCAGGCCCACCGTCACCACATCCTCGGCCGTCGAGACGGCCACATTGCTGACCGGTTCGGGACTGGTATTGATCACTGCCCGCGCACCGGCCTTCCCGCCATGGGCGAGCAATGAAGCGCCGCCGCCGAGGATGAAGGCCAGCACCTGCGTCGCGGGGTCGGACGGGTCGATCACTGCAAGCGCCAGCAGCGCGCCGCCGATCGGACGGATCAGCGAATGGACAGCGTCCCATATGCTGTCGAGCCACATGATCTTGTCGGCGAAGAACTCGCAGAAAGCGGCAACACCCGCCGCGCCCATCACCCAGGGATTGGCGAGCACCTGCAGGCTCTGGAGGTGTTCGGGCAGCGGTATCGCGCCGTAGCGCATGGCAAGGCCGGTCGCGAGCACGGTGAGATAGAGCCGCCAGCCCGAAAGCAGCGCCACCGAACCGGCAATGCCGATGATCTCCATGATCCCGATCGATGCAGGCGCATCCATGGGCAGTTTATCCTCCCAAAAGCCGAGCCTGTCTATCGCACGTCAGAGCACTTCGAACAGGCCTGCCGCGCCCATGCCGCCGCCCACGCACATGGTGACGACGACATGCTTGGCGCCCCGGCGCTTGCCTTCGATCAGCGCATGGCCGACGCAGCGCGCCCCGGTCATGCCATAGGGATGGCCGATCGAGATCGCCCCGCCATTGACGTTGAGCAGCTCATTGGGAATGCCGAGCTTGTCGCGGCAATAGAGCACCTGCACCGCGAAGGCCTCGTTCAGCTCCCACAGGCCGATATCGTCCATCGACTTGCCGAATTTTTCGAGCAGCTTCGGAATGGCGAAGACCGGGCCGATACCCATCTCGTCGGGCTCGGTACCGGCAACTGCCATGCCGACATAGCGGCCAAGCGCCTGCAGGCCGCGTTTCTCGGCGGTCCTGGCTTCCATCACCACCACCGCGGCAGCGCCGTCCGAAAGCTGGCTGGCATTGCCGGCGGTGATGCAGCCGCCGGGGATGACAGGATCGAGCGCGGCCAGGCCTTCGAGCGTGGTGGAGGGGCGGTTGCCCTCGTCCTTGTCGAGCGTGACTTCGTGCTTCGAGATCTCGCCGGTTTCCCGGTCCTTCACCGTCATGGTGGTGGTCGTAGGCACGATCTCGTCGGCAAAGGCGCCGGCTTCCTGCGCCGCGGCTGTGCGCTGCTGCGATTGCAGGGCATATTCGTCCTGCGCCTCGCGGCTGATATCGTAGCGCTTGGCGACGATCTCCGCGGTCTGGAGCATCGGCATATAGGTGGCGTTGTGCATCGCCACCAATTCTGGATCGAAAGCGATGCGCAGTTCCTTGGTCTGGACGAGGCTGATGGAATCCTGTCCGCCGGCGGCGACGATTTCCATATTGTCCATCACCACCTGCTTGGAAGCAGTGGCGATGCTCATCAGCCCGCTGGCGCATTGCCGGTCGATGCTCATGCCGGGAGTGGAGACCGGTAGTCCCGATCGCAGCGCGACCAGCCGGGCGATGTTCGGCGCCTGCCCGCCCTGCTGCAAGGCGCTGCCCCACAGCACGTCCTCCACCTCGCCGCCTTCGATGCCGGAGCGTTCGAGCGCGGGTTTCAGCGCCAGCGCGCCCAGCGTCGGCGGCTGGGTGGCATTGTATGCACCCTTATACGCCCGGCCGATGGGGGTGCGGGCGATGGAGGTTATGACGGCGTCGCGCATGGCGGTTGTCCTTGCAAAGGTTCTAGAAAAAGAGCTGGCTGATCCATTCGGCGACATAGCCGGGCTTGTCCTCGCCCTCGATCTCGAGAGTGATTTCCACCGTCTGCTGCCACTGGTTCGGCTTCTTCTCTTCCATTTCGAGGAGCTTGAAATGGGCGCGCACGCGCTTGCCGGAACGTACCGGCTTCAGGAAGCGGACGCGGTTGCCCCCGTAATTGAGCGCCATCCTGATCCCCTCGGGACGCTCGATGTCCGATTTCTCGGTCAGGACCGGAATCAGCGACAATGTGAGAAAGCCATGCGCGATGGTGCCGCCGAAAGGCGTCATCTTTGCCATGTCCGGGTTCACGTGGATGAACTGGTGGTCGCCCGTCGCATCTGCGAACTTGTCGATCATCTCCTGGTCGACCAGCAGCCATTCGGACGTGCCGATGGTCTCGCCGGCCTTGGCCTGCAGTTCCTGCGGGGTCATGCAATCTCCTCTCGATTGCGCGCATTCTGGCGCATTCGAAAGGGGCTGGCAACGCGCAGGATACTGCCGTTACGGCATGGCCGGGCGGCGCGCGGCAAAGCCCGGCGCGCGCGCGTTGAGCGCGGCTTGCGCGGGCTTTTCCAGCCAGTTGTAAAGCACGCCCGAAGTCGCCAGCACGATCAGCAGATAGGCGGCGAGACCGCCCCAGCCGAGCTGCAAATCATCGTTCACAAGGGCGATTTTGAACAAAATGAAGAGGAAAAAATGCGACAGATAGGTCGCATAGCTCACATCGCCCAGCCATCGGAGAGGGCTGGAGCCGAGAAGGCGTGACGTCAGCCCGCCATCGAGCGCGAGCGCGAGCAGAAGGGCCGCTACGCCAGTCGGCAAGAAGGCTGTTTCGGGCAGGCCGCTTGCGATCCCCGCTGTCAATACCCCGCCCCCGGCTATCGCGCAGACGGATGCAGCTCCGCGCCGACCCTGCCATCGGCGCCAGAGATTGCAGGCCGCTATCCCGATGGTGAATTCCGCGAGACAGCGCCACAGGCCGAGCCCGGTGATATCGTCGCCGAGCTGGGTGTAGCCTCTGGCGGCAAAGATGAAATGAAGGATTGCTGCCAGAATCAATGTGACGCCAATTAGCCAGACGGTGGGCAGCCGTTCCCATTTTGCCGCCAGTGCGAGCAGCGGAAATAGCAGGTAGGCGGCCACTTCTGTGCTGATCGACCAGGCGGGATGGTTCCACGCCAGCTGTTCCGTCAGCCCCCAGTTCTGCAGCAACAGGAAGTGCAGCGGCAGTTCGGCGAAGGGATATTCATCGGCGCTGCGCCCCGTCACCAGCAGCAAGGCCGCAAAAGCCGCCATTGCGGCGAGGATGGCACCGTGGAGCGGCCAGATTCGGGCAAAGCGCTTCCACCAGAAACGCGGCGCTTCGCCCCAACCGCCACGGCGCAAACGCTCTCCGTAATTCAGCCACATGACGAAACCCGACAGGATGAAGAAGATATCGACCGCGAGATAACCCTTGCCCATCATATCGATCGCGCCCGTGGGCAGCAGTCCGGTCAGCGACAGGCGGATGTGGTAGAGGACGACGAACCACGCAGCGATGCCGCGCAGGCCGGTCAGCGCGTCGAGTTGCGGTATGCGGCTACCGATCGGCGGCGCTGTCATGCAGGGGCCTCGCCGGGCGACGAACCGGCAGGCGGTTCGGCGGTCTGCTTTTTGGGAAGCTTCGGCGCGAATTTCGGCTTCGCGCTGGCGTTGCGGGACAGCAGGCTTGCCAGCGCGATCTGCAAGGCGACCAGATAGAAAACGAAGGGCTGGTAGGCGATGCCAACGAACAGTGCTCCCACCAGATAGACCGCCTGCCCGTGCTGGAGCGCGGTGGCGAGTTCGTACCACCGCTTCTCCTCCGGCGTTTCCCTCGCCTTCATTCGCCGCCTGATGCGCTCCATCTGCCACAGGCCGAGCGCATGGATCCACAGCCACAGCGCCAGCCCCGG
>DASWIR010000467.1:0-9979 GCA_036397575.1 Alteraurantiacibacter sp.
GGAACTGCGGCTCCTGTCCGGTCTCGAAAATGGTGATCTCGAGCCCGAGATCGCCGTCCGTCAGCAGCCTTCCGCCATGCGGACCTTCGGGCGCTTCCGCGGCTTCGCCGTGTTCGGTCTCGCCACTTTGGGGGCTCGAACCGCAGGAGGCCAGCGGCAGTGCAGCGAGCGCGAGCGGCGCCAAACGGACAAGGAATTGCTTGATCATGGGAGTGTCTCCGCGGCCACGTCGAAGCGGCCCGTCAGGCGGTCGATTTCGGATTGACCGTCGCGGTATACCGTCATCGCTTCGGCCCATTGTTGCTGAACCGCGATGATTGCATCGGCTGCATCCTGCACGTCGGAAAAGCGAAAGCCGCCGCGATTGTAGCCTTCACGAACCTGCTCGAGGGTCTTGACGGCCTGCGGATAGACCTTGTGCATCAGCCCGTCTGCGCGCTCTGCAGCGGCGTCGGCCTCGGATCGCAGTGCGGCAAGACGGCGCAATCGGGCCAGCCGATCGGCCTCAGCTTCCGCTTCCAGCCTGCGGCGTTCCGCTCGCGCCCGCTCGATATTGCCTTGGTTGCGATCGAAGCGACCGAGCGGAATGGAAATGCCGGCGACCAGCGCCACATCGTTGGTGTCCCGCATGTAGCGTACGCCGCCGCCGATGGTGTAATCCTGTCTGGCGCGGGACTGCTCCAGCACGACTTCCGCGCTGGCACGGGCGATCGCCGCCTCCCGAACCTCCGCGTCGGCTGCCGCGAGACCTGGCTGTACGGCAGGCGCTTTAGCGATCCCGTCAGGCACTTCGAGCGTGGCGCCTTCGCCGCCCCAGAACGATGCCAGCAGATCTCGCGCGGCCCGGACTCGCGCCCGGGCCTGTTCCAGCGCGAGTTCGGCATCGATGACGCGCGCCGCCACCTGCGTCTCGACGAACAGAGGGTCCCTGTAGCCGCGGACCCGGCGCAACGCTTCCGTCTGCAGTTCCTTCTCGGTCTCAAGCCGGCGCTCTGCGATCCAAACCATCTGGTCGGCGATCTGCACGTCGATGAAGGCGCGCTGCACCTGCTGTGCGAGTTCCAGTCGCACCTGTTGGGCCTGCGCCTGGGCGAGATCGAGGCCGCGCGATGCATATCCCAGCCTGGCCGCACGCTTGCCGCCGCGCTCGATACGCTGTTCGTAAGTGACGGTGACTTCCGGCTGTTCCAGAACGCTGAACCCGCCGGTGCCGGCGTAGTTCTCGGCCTCAATGGCCAGCGTAGGGTTGGGCCGCACACCAGCTTGGTCGATTTGGGCCCGTGCAGCGTCGGCCGCCGCCTGCCCTGCGGCCATTTCCGGTGCGGCTGCGATAGCTCTGCCGATCGCTGCGTCGATCGTCAGAGGCTCGGCAGCGGCCCCTGCGGACCACAGCCCAGCGGCCCCGGCAAGCAGGGACGCGCATATAGTCGATTTCATCGGGAATCATCCCCTGGCAGACTGCAACAAGAGCGTGCGGACGCGCCGCACGCAGTGAGAGCAGTCAGGCCTTGGGAGGGTTCAGCGGCGGCGCACGGGTGGTGGAAACCAGCGGCGCACTGCCCAGCGGAAACAGCACCGCGCTGGCTAGATAGCCCGCCGCTGGCGACTCATTGCCATCCGATGCGACCGTGCTGGGGCAATGATGATGGCACCCATGCTGGTCGCGGCTGTCGTCCTGCTTGGATCCGCCGTCATCGTGCTGCTGCGCATGATGCTCGCTGGCATGAACCGGATCGTTCTCATGCGCTTCCGCCGGACCGGCATGGATGCCGGACAGAAAAATCGCCATGGCGGCGAAGAGGGCGAGAGCTATGCGCACGCCGGTCCGATAGCGAAGAAGGTCGAAATTGACCAGTGTCATTGCTCGAACCGCCGGATAGGCTGCACAATTTTCGCGGTCATGGGCGCATTCCGGCGTTGGCGGGATACAGGTTCGGAAACCAGCGCTCAGCGACATCGGCTGGGAACGCGAGCCGGAGCGGCGCTCGGTGCGTTGGAGCGGTAAGCATACCGCGGTCGACCAACCCGGCGGTCACGTTGCGAGCGCCGCGTTCTTCGTATCCGGTGAGAGCGGGTATCTTCGAGCGCTCCACCTCGCCGCTCATTACCGCCTCGCGCAAGAGGGCAAAGCTGCCGCGAAGCAGGCGCTTGGCGCGAACCTCCTCCTCGATATGGATTTCCATTCGCGTCAGCAGCGCCGCCGGCTCCAGCAGGCTGCTCATGAAACGAATCTGATCCACCGACCGTTCGAGGAAGAATTTACAGAATTCAACCAGCCCGCGCTGGGTCAGATTGCCTCGTCCATCCCGGTCGCCCTCGCGCGGCCCGTCGGCCTGGGCAAGCAGAGCCTTGTAGCGATCTTCGTCGCGCGCGAGCCCCCGCGCGACCGACCACAAGCTTGTGCCGATATCGAGGCGCTTGAACAACGCATGCGACATCAACCGCGCGACCCGGCCATTCCCGTCAAGAAAAGGGTGTATCCACAGAAACCGATGATGGGCCGCGCCTACCGTCTGGATCTGGCGTGTCCTGCTGAGCGGCGGAGAACCATATGCAGTATCGAACCTCGCCATGAAGCGCGCGAGGTTTTCATGCGGCGGCGGGACGTGCCGCCCCACCTGTACGTCCCGCCCGCGCCATGCCCCCGGCACTATCTCGAGCTTTTCGCCGGTCTTGCCGTCAATGACGAACAACATTTCGGACGGCAGCCGCGCGCAAAATTCCTCGTGCAACCAGGATGCGTAAGCGGCGGAAGCCGGCCACACGTCCGGATCTCGACCAGTGTCGATCAGCTTCTGCACATGGATATGAGCAACCGCTTCTTTCTGGAGATCGCGCTTCTCAGGCTCGGATGAGAAGTCATTTGCCAAGGCGCGATCAATGTCGCGCGGATGTGTGTCATGGCCTTCTATCAGGTTGGAATAATAGCAGTTCATGGATCGCACGAGATCGCCAATCGAATCTCGCAAAATTGGATGGATGCGGCCCGCGAGCCGGTTTGCTTCCGCGATTAGCGGCAAAATGTCATCATCGAGCAGGCGAGACGCCTCCTCGGGGACCATGGGCTCCATGATGGTCGTGTCCATGACAAGCGATATACCGGATTATATGCCGGATTGAAATAGGGTTAAAGGTACTGAAAATACATCTGTTTTGTAAAAATTCAACGCAACAAGAGCCGGTTCATATGCCGGTTTTACAGCCGGTTCGGTGCAAATCGGGAATCAATGAGCCGCCTGCCCTCCTGCCACCAGTTCCGCCTTCATCATGATCCGGCATTTCCGGTTCCACAGGAAATGAGGCATAGCGCTTCCCATGGGGAAGGTGCTCGTCTGGATGGGGGCGATTTTCACGCCGATCGGGCTGCTGTTTGCGGGCATCGGCGGCTGGTTCTTCGCCGCGGACCAGGAGCTGGCCGGCAGCGGGCTGCGCACGCCGGGCCGGGTGATCGAGGTCGTGGGCTCGCGCGATTCCGACGGCGACACAGTCTACCGGCCGGTGGTCGAATTCGTCGGCGCCGACGGGCAGCGCCACATCTTCACGGGCAGCGTCGGCTCCAATCCGCCGAGCCATTCGGTCGGCGAACAGGTCGAGGTGATCTACGCGCCCGGCAATCCCGGCGATGCCCTGCTCGACAGTTTCACCGAGCGCTATCTCTTCCCGCTGGTGTTCGGCGGGATGGGCGCGCTCTTTGCCACCATCGGCGCCGGTATGCTGACAGCCTATTTCCGCCGCCGCAAAGCGATCGCCGAATTGCGCGCCAGGGGCCTGCCCATCGAAGCGGAGTTCCTCGAAACATACCGCGACACGCGCGTGAAAGTGAACGGTCGCAGCCCCTACCGCGTGGCGTGCCAGGCGGTGCATCCCGGCACCGGCCAGATGCAGCGTTTCGAAAGCGATCCCGTGTGGATCGACCCCACCGGGATGATCGGCGAGGCGAAAGTGCGGGTGCTGGTCGATCCGCAGCGCCCCGAGCGCCACTATGTCGATCTCTCCCGCTGGGTGGACGAGAGCGAAGGGGCCTAACAACCCTGCCGCATCGGCGGTGGCATCAAGAATTTCTATCTTTCCTGCGTGCGATTCCGGGCGCAATCGGCGGAGACATCCACAGGACTCCGGCGCCATGTTGTTCGACTCATTCGATTTCGGTGCCTTGCTCCCCTACATCATGGTCGGTTTCGCAGCGCAGCTGGTCGACGGCGCGCTGGGCATGGCCTTTGGGGTGATTGCCAACACGCTGATGGTGGGCATTCTCGGCGTGCCGCCCGCGCTCGCTTCGCAGCGCGTGCATGTGGTCGAATGCTTCACTACCGCCACCTCGAGCATAAGCCATTTGCTTAACGGCAATATCGACAAGCAATTGTTCTTCCGCCTGCTGCTGCCCGGCATGGCGGGCGGCATCATCGGCGCCTATTTGCTAACGTCGGTGGATGCGGGCAGCGTCCGGCCCTTCGTGCTCTCCTATCTGGCCGGGATCGGCCTCTACCTGCTCTACAAGGGCATCATGTACCCACCCCAGGCCAAACGGCCCAAGCACGTCGCGCCGCTGGGATTTGTCGGCGGGTTCCTCGATGCCGCGGGCGGCGGCGGCTGGGGGCCGGTGGTCGCCTCCAACCTGCTGGTCCGGGGCGCCGACCCGCGCAAGGTGGTGGGTACGGTCAATTCGGTCGAGTTCTTCCTCACCGTGACTATATCGGCCGCCTTCATTTACCATCTTGGCGTAGCGGACCTCGCCGGGGCAACACTCGGCTTCCTGATCGGGGGCGTGGTCGCCGCACCCTTCGGCGCAATCGCGGCGAAGCATTTCCCGGCCAAATGGATGCTGGTGCTGGTCGGCATAGTACTCAGCATAACCAGCGCCTATGGGATCTGGGCCTCGGTCAACGGGTAGCAGGGTGCGAGATCAGCGGCCTCGCTTCAGCGAGGCCTTCGCCAAGACAATGGCCTTTTGCAATGCTTCCCCGGCGGGCACTTCGACATCCGGCTGAACGCCCACGCCCTGCCAGTTGGTACCCGTCAGCGGGTTTATCGAACGCTGTTCGGGCAGGCTCAGCGCAAAATGCGCATGGACCCGGCGATATTCGAAGGGGTTCGCCCCGCCGCCGGTAACCTCACCCACGATCGTTGCGCGTTTCAGCGCCTGCAGGTCATAGGCAAGCGCTTCTGCCGCCGAAAAAGTCCGGCGGCTGGTCAGGATATAGAGCGGCTTCGTCTCGCCGAACCTCCGGCCCGGAACCGAGACGGGCGACTGGCGCGTCGTCACTTTTTCAGACGGTCGATCGAATACGCCGCTGAGCGGCGAGCCCGGCGGCAACAGATAGCCGGTGATCAGATCGACCGTTTCCATGCCCCCGCCATTATTTCGCAGGTCCAGTATCAGCGCATCTCCCTGCGCCGCCACGGTCATCATTGCCGAGATCACATCGCCCGCCAGCTCTTGCGGAGGAAACACCCTCAGGTCGACCAGCATGATATTGCCGTCGAGCCGCTCGATCTTCTGCACACCGTGGTTGAGATGGGCGCCGTAATACCGCTCGATTTCCCGCTCGGAAAACTCCTCCGTGCCCCCTTCGTTCGAGAGCGGCTGCTCAACGTAATCGAGCGCCAGATGGCCATCCTGCGAACGAAGCCGCAGCCATTGCGTCAGCGCCTCGGCAAATTCGGGCCCGGAACGGACATTGTCCCATTCATTTCCCGATTCGCGCAGGCCAATGGCAAGTTGCCGCCCTAACTCCGCGTCCACATAGCGTTCCTCCAGCAGGCCGGCGACTGCATCGATCACTTCGCGCCTGTCCTGCCCATCAGTCTGCGGCGCGGGAGCCGACGCAATCAGCAGCATCGCGGCAAACCCGAGGACGGCGCGCTTCATTCCGCCATCTCCCGTTCGATTATCTCCCGGAACGGACGGCTCGAAAGATGTTCGAGTGCTGCATCGACGGTGGAGCCGAGCGGCGCCGGAAGGGCCTTGTCCAGCCTGTCTGCGGCAGCCGCTACGGCAGCCCATATTTCTTCCAGCCGCGGCACCATCTCTTTCGCCTGCTGCGTAAGACGATAGCGGCGCATCCGCCGGTCACCGGTCTGCACAGGTTCCACCAGCCCGGCCTCCCGCATGACATGCAGCGTCTGCGTCGTAGCCGGCTGGGTGAAACCCAGCGCCGAGACAAATTCTCCGACCGACGCGCTTTCGCGCTCCATCAGCATTCTGAAAAAGGGAAAATAGCGCGGGCGGAAATCCAGCCCGTGAAGTTCGTAGACCTCCTCCACCGCATCATCGAGCGCCGCAGTGAGCAGCCGCAATCGGGTTCCAAGTCCATAAGCGCCATTCATACATATAAGCGCTTATATATTATCTGCACACGGGGCAAGAGCGCGGTTTTACGCCGCAATCACTTCATCAATGGACACAGTCCGCCGGCCCGTGCGTCACTCCACCACGCCGGCGCTCGCCAGTACGGCCAGGGTCAACAGATCCGGCGCGATCGAGGTCATCGGCGCGATCTGCACCGGTTTTTCCATTCCGATCAGCATCGGCCCGATCACCGACGCGCCGGCGAGCTCGCGCAGCAGCTTGGCCGAAAGGTTGGCCGATTGCAGGCCTGGCATGATGAGGACGTTGGCCGGTGCCGACAGGCGGCTGAACGGGTAGAGCTTCATCACCATGGGGTTGAGCGCAGCGTCGGGTGCCATTTCGCCTTCATATTCGAAGCCGACATCCTCCGCGTCGAGGATGTGGACCGCATCGCGAATATTCTCCAGCCACTTGCCCGACGGATTGCCGAAGGTGGAATAGGAGAGGAAGGCGACGCGCGGCTCGTGCCCCATGCGGCGCGCGACCTTGGCTGTCTCCTTGGCGATATGGGCCAGTTCGGCGGCGCTCGGACGCTCGTTGATGGTCGTGTCGGCCAGGAAGATCGTATAATTCTTGCCGATCATGAGATGCAGCCCGAAAGGCACCGCCCCTGGCTTGGGATCGAGCACCATGCGCACTTCGCGCATCGTCTGAGCGAAAGTGCGCGTCAGGCCGGAAATCATCGAATCACCATGGCCCAGCGCGACCAGCAGCGAGGCAAAGATGTTGCGGTCCTGATTCACCATGCGGCGCACGTCGCGTTCCGTGTAACCGCGCCGCTGGAGACGCTGGTAGAGATAGTCCACCATGGCCGGCACGTGCTCGCTGGTCGCCGAATTCTGGATCTCGAATTCGTCAGTCTCCGGCACGGCCAGCTCGGCGAGTTTCTCGCGTACCTTCTCGGTCCGTCCGACCAGCACCGGCGTTCCATAGCCGAAATCGCGGAACTGGATCGCCGCGCGCAGCGCTACGTCTTCCTCCGCCTCCGCAAAAACCACCCGCCGCGGATGGGTGCGAGCATCTTCATAGACTTGCGTCAGCGCCGAAGTCGTCGGGTTAAGCCGGGCTTTCAGCGAATGGCGGTAGGCGTCGAAATCCTCGATCGGCTTTTTCGCCACGCCCGACTCCATTGCAGCCTTAGCAACGGCGGAAGACACCGTCTCCATCAGGCGCGGATCGAAGGGTGCGGGGATGATGTATTCGGTGCCGAACTTCTGGCTGCGGCCATAAGCGGCGGCAACCTCGTCGGGCACGCGTTCGCGGGCGAGCTTGGCAATCGCTTCGGCCGCAGCGATCTTCATCTCCTCGTTGATCGCGGTCGCCTGCACATCGAGCGCGCCGCGGAAGATGAAGGGAAAGCCGAGCACATTGTTGACCTGGTTGGGATAATCGCTGCGGCCGGTGGCGATGATCGCATCGGGACGGACCGCCTTGGCATCTTCGGGCAGGATTTCCGGATCGGGATTGGCCATGGCGAAGATGATCGGATTGGCCGCCATTTTCACGACCCATTCGGGCTTGAGAGCGCCCGCCGCGGATAGGCCGAGGAACACGTCGGCGCCCACCAGCGCCTCTTCCAGCGTGCGCGCCTCGGTCACCGCATTGGCATGTGCGCTCTTCCACTGATCGACATTGTCGCGTCCCGGATAGATCACGCCGGATCGGTCGCACACGACCACGTTCTCATGCGGCACACCCGTCGCCTTGATGAGGGCGGTGCAGGCGAGCGCCGAAGCGCCGGCGCCGTTCACCACCATCTTCACATCCTTCATCTCGCGCCCGGTGAGATGAACCGCATTGATAAGGCCGGCTGTGGCGATGATGGCGGTGCCGTGCTGGTCGTCATGCATGACGGGGATGTTCATCCGCTCACGCAGGGCCTGCTCGATGATGAAGCATTCGGGAGCGGCAATGTCCTCGAGATTGATCCCCCCGAAAGTCGGCTCAAGCAGGGCCACCGCGTTGATGAAGGCCTCGGGATCCTCGGTGTCGAGTTCGAGATCGATCGCATCGACATCGGCAAAGCGCTTGAACAGCACCGCCTTGCCTTCCATCACCGGCTTGGATGCCAGCGCGCCGAGATTGCCCATGCCGAGGATCGCCGTGCCGTTGGTAATCACCGCGACGAGGTTCGAGCGCGCGGTATATTTCCCCGCCATCATGGGATCGGCGGCGATCGCCTTTACCGGCGCTGCGACGCCGGGAGAATAGGCGAGGCTCAGGTCGCGCTGGGTCGCCACGGGCTTCGACGGGACGATCTCGATCTTACCGGGACGAATGGTCTCGTGGTAAAACAGCGCCTCGCGGTCGGTGAAACTGATCTTGTCGTCTTCGGCCAACAGAGTCTCCCTTGTTGCCGGCTCCCTAACCGCCGATAACGCCAAACGATAGGGGAAAGCGTCGCCCGCGCGCTTCCCGAATCGTCCGGCGCGGCGCTAGGCCCATTCCATGGCCGGTGGCGCAACTCCGATGATGGAGCAATATTTCGCACTGAAGCGCGAGGCGGGCGATTGCCTGCTGTTCTACCGGATGGGCGACTTCTTCGAACTGTTCTTCGACGACGCGCGCGTAGCCGCCGGCGTGCTCGATATTGCACTCACCAGCCGCGGCGAACATGATGGCGAGCCGGTGCCGATGTGCGGAGTGCCGGTGCACTCGGCGGACGGCTATCTCGCGCGGCTAATCAGGGCTGGCTGCCGAGTGGCGATCGCCGAGCAGGTCGAAAGCCCCGAGGAAGCGAAGAAGCGCGGCGGATCGAAAGCGCTGGTGGCGCGCGATATCGTCCGTCTCGTGACCGCCGGGACGCTGACCGAGGAGACGCTGCTCGAGCCGCGCCGGGCGAACATGCTCGTGGCGGTGTGCGAAATGCGCGAGGGCGTGGGAGTCGCCGCCTGCGATATATCGACCGGGCGAATGGAGCTGGAGGAATGCGCATCCGATGCGCTTGATGCCGCGCTGGCGCGGATCAGCGCGAGCGAAGTGGTCGCCCCGGAAGAATGGGACGATGCCCCCGTCGGCGCCATCCTGCGCCCGCGCATGGACTTTGCCAGCAGCGAAGGCGAAGCGCGGTTGAAGGCGGTGCATGACGTGACGACGCTGGACGGGTTCGGCAATTTCACCCGGCCTATGCTGGCTGCAGCCGGCGGCCTCATCGCCTATCTCGACCATGCCGGACGGGGAAAGCTTCCTCTGCTGCTGCCGCCCATCGCAAGGCGCGGCGATGCACTGATGGCAATGGACGCGGCGACGCGCTCGAGCCTGGAAGTGCTCGAAGCGCAGGGCGGCGGCCGCGCAGGTAGTCTGATCGCGGCAATCGATCGCTGCGCCACGGGCGCAGGCGCCAGGCAGCTTGCCGAGGACCTTGCCGCGCCGCTTACCGACCGGGAGACGATCGAAGCCCGGCTCGCGCTGGTGCAGTTCTTCCATGGGGACCCGCTGCTACGCGCGGATCTGCGCGGACTGCTGCGCTCGCTGCCCGATATCGGCCGGGCGCTGGGGCGGATCGTCGCCGGGCGAGGTTCTCCGCGCGATCTTGGGCAAATTCGCGACGGCCTTGGCGAGGCCCGCCGCATCCACGACAGCCTCAAACCGCTGCCGGACCGGCCGGTCCTGCTGGACCGGCTGCTGCCG
>DASWIR010000468.1:0-19741 GCA_036397575.1 Alteraurantiacibacter sp.
AGCGCGAGAACAGAAGCCGAAGCGAGCGAAGCGAAAAGCAATTTCCTCATCGAGATCTCCTTGTGAACATCCGCCCGCCCCGATGGGCCAGGCTTGTCAGATGTGAGGCGGCCGCCGGCGAAGAATTCATCCGACTCCGGCCGCAGGCTGCAAACTAGACGCACTGCCCGCGCTTGCAAACGGCCAAGACGACGCGTCGGCTTTCGATTGACACAAGCCGTCTCTCTTTTATGATGATATCATAATTATATCGAAGGAGATTCGTCATGTCGGAATCGAGCAGGGCAATGACCAGAAGCGGCGAGAATCCCGCAAGCACGTTCAGCGGCTATCCAATGCTGCTGCTTTGGCTCGGCACTATCGCCGCGGCAGCTTGGGGCATAGTCACAATCGAGGGCGGTGCCGGCGCTATGGGCGGCACGGTGCTCGGCTTGTCTATCCTGTTCTTCGTGCTGATCATCGCCGGTTTCTACATGATCCAGCCCAATCAGGGCGCAGTGATCACGCTGTTCGGCGAATATCGCGGCACCGACCGCAAGCAGGGGTTGCGCTGGATATGGCCGTGGATGGGCAAGAAGAAGGTTTCGGTCCGCGCGCACAACATTCATTCCGAACGGATCAAGATCAACGATTTGCGCGGCAATCCGATCGATGTCGCCTGCAACGTCGTCTGGCGGGTGGCCGATACCGCCCAGGCGGTATTCGACGTCGACGATTACAAGGCATTCGTGAACATCCAGATCGAGGCGGGGCTGCGTACGGTGGGCGCGCGCCATCCCTATGACGATTTCGAGGAAGAAGAGACGACGCTGCGCGGCAGCCCCGATGTCATAAATTCCGAGCTCCAGGTCGAACTCAACGAGCGCCTCGCCGTCGCCGGTATCGTGGTGGACGAAGCGGGCCTTACCCACCTCGCCTATGCCTCCGAAATCGCCGGCACGATGCTGCGCCGGCAGCAGGCCGAAGCGGTGATTGCCGCGCGCGCCAAGCTGGTGATGGGCGCGGTCTCGATGGTGCAAATGGCGCTCGACAAGCTCTCCGAAGACAACATCGTCCATCTCGACGACGAGCGGCGCGCAGCCATGGTCTCCAACCTGATGGTCGTGCTGTGCGGCGAACGCGATACGCAGCCCGTGATCAATGCAGGCTCGCTTTATCAGTAAGGAACACGCCTGACCGGGAAATCCATGCCCGAACGATCAGCCAAACCGCCGCCCCGCAAGGCCTTCCCGCTGCGCCTCGATCCCGCCGTCCATGACGCGATCGAACGCCTGGCGGCGAAGGAGTTGCGGTCGGCCAATGCCGAGATCGAAATGCTGCTGCGCGAGGCATTGTCACACAGGGGCATCGCCGTCAGGCATTCGCCGCGGCCCCGCCGGGGCCGGCCGCCGCAGTCCGAGGAAGCATGACCGCTCCCCGCCACCCGCAGCCTTTTCTGGCCGCTCTTCGCCGTGAGCGTAAGCTGTATTGGTACTTGCATAGCCATGGCCGTTTGCGGCGATATCCGGATGGGCTCATCCTTCTTTCTTCGTCATTCCCGCGAAAGCGGGAACCCAGTTACAGTCGGAATCGACTGGGTCCCCGCTTGCGCGGGGATGACGGATAGAAGCGATCGATACAGCCTAAACTTGCCGGTGCTGAGTGTCCTGTTCTGGGCCGCCTGAGCCCATTTTACGTCCGGCTTATTGGCGTGCTTGCCATTGCGGCCTAGCCTTCGCGCCATGTCGAAACAGCTCCACTTCGCCGTAGCCGCCGCCGTACTGGCACTGGCCGCCATCCCTCAATCTGCGCCGCACGCACAGGGGCAGGGCGCCTTCACAGTGATCGAGACCGGACAGTCCTTTTCCCGTCTGCAGGACGCGGTGAATGCGATCGGCAATGGGGTTGGGAAGATCGCCATCGCGCCCGGCACTTACCGCCAATGCGCGGTGCAGGAGGGCGGCGAGATCGCCTATCTCGCGGCCGAGCCCGGCAGCGCGGTGTTCGACGGCGTGGAATGCGAAGGCAAGGCCGCGCTGGTTCTGCGCGGGCGCGGGGCGCAAATCTCCGGCCTCGTGTTCCAGAATATGCGCGTTTCCGACAGGAATGGCGCCGGCATTCGCCTGGAAACAGGCAACCTCGCCGTCGCGCAGAGCTGGTTCCGCGACAGCGAGCAGGGCATATTGACGGGCGACGGCACGGGCGCGCAAATCGTCATCGACCGCTCCACCTTCTCGCGCCTCGGCACATGCGAGGGCGCAGGCGGCTGCGCCCATTCTATCTATACCGGGGAATACGGGCACCTCAGGATCACCAACAGCCGCTTCGAGGAAGGGCGCGGCGGCCATTACGTGAAAAGCTGGGCGCGGCGAGTCGACATCGCCAGCTCCAGCTTCGACGACGCGCGCGGGCGCCAGACCAATTACATGATCGACCTTTCGGGCGGAGCGAGCGGGCAGATCAGCAACAACTGGTTCGTCCAGGGCCGCGACAAGGAGAACTACTCCGCCTTCATCGCGGTCGCGCCCGAAGAGCACCGCAACAGCGCCGACCAGCTTCGCGTCATCGCCAACACCGCCCGCCTCGCGCCCGGCGTCTCACGCAACACGACCTTCGTCGCCGACTGGTCGGGCGACCGGATCGAGATCGCCGGCAACCGGCTGGGTAAGGGCATCGCCACCAGGGATCGGCGCTGATCGCGCCTTGAATCCTCTTTCGTCACCCCTGAACCGTGCAAGTCGTTCGTAAAAGCGGACTGCCCCAAGAGTGCCGCAATAGCACCCTATCCGTTCACCCTGAGGAGATGCTGAAGACGCAGTCTGAAGCATCGTCTCGAAGGGCTGGATTATTGGCTGGCCTTCACGGGGAGGCTCCAGGGAACCCGTATCATGGTCCATTCGACGTACCCGCCGGAATAGTCGCGGCTGTATTTGGCCTCTCTGGCGAGAACCTTAACGGCATCCAGGCTGTCTGCCTTCTTGCAGATCGTTCTATACTCTCTGATGCCATGATGTTCCTCGATATCGCGCAGGAACGTTTTTTCAATTGCCGCTATGCTGACGGCAGGTGAAACCTCAAATGGAGCGGTATAATAACTTGTGTGGCTTTCTTGATGGTGGCTCACACAAATAGCGTATTCTTTGGCATCGTCGGACGCAGCAAGGGCTGGCGGCATGGCTGTTGCCATGATCACCGACAAGGCCGCCGTGAATATCCGTGTCCGCATAGGTCTCCTTCCCGTCCAAACAATCATCGTCATCGTTCCAGAACATTGAACGTTGGCGAACCAATATCCGCAAGCCATTTTTGTAATCCAACTCGCTGACTCCACTGAACTCAATTTCGGCTGGAACCCTAATAAAGCGCAGCGGCGAATCGCACGTCACCGCGCGGGGCTTCGCCCTCGAACACCCGCCGCTGGAAAAACTCGGGCGGTGCCCCGGCGAAGCGGAGTTGCGGATCGTGCACAAAGCCGAAGCGGCTATAGAAATCGCGGCTACCCAGCACCGCACATCCCTTTGCGCCGATCCGCCGGAGTTCTTCCAGCCCTGCTTCGACCAGCATCGATCCGATTCCTATCCGCTGGTTGAGAGGGATCACCGACATCGGCCCAAGCCCGTACCAGCCTTGCGTACCGTCGGAGATCGTCACCGGCGAAAAGGCAATGTGGCCGATCACCGCATCGTCCATGTTCACCGCTACCAGCGATATGGTCAGGTCGCCGCTTTCCCGCAGGCGGTCGATTATCTCCGCCTCATTGCCGAAGGAGTAGTCCTTTTCCGCGAAGGCGGCGGTGGTCAGGGCGGCGATCGCTGCTGCATCGCCGGGTTGCTCTTTACGGACCGTGATGCTCACAGAATAAGATGCCCGGCGCGGTCGCGCTTGGTCGCAAGATAGCGGGCATTATGCGGATTGGCGGGCAATTGGTGCGCCACCCGTTCCGTCACTTTCACACCCGCCGCCTCCAGCGCGGCAACCTTACCGGGATTGTTCGTCAACAGTCTTACCTCCTTGATATCGAGCAGTTCGAGCATGCGTGCGGCGGTCGGAAAATCGCGCGCTTCCTCCGGGAGGCCGAGCCGCCGGTTTGCCTCCAGCGTGTCGAATCCCTCGTCTTGCAAGCGATAGGCCTTGAGCTTGTTGACGAGGCCTATCCCCCGCCCTTCCTGCCGCAGATAAAGGAGCGCTCCCCAGCCACCTTTCCCCGCCTCCGCGACCATCGCCGCCAATGCCCCATCGAGTTGCGGGCCGCAGTCGCATTTGAGACTGCCCAGGACGTCGCCGGTCAGGCATTCGGAGTGAACTCGCACCAGCGGCAATCTATCGTAATCCGGCGTGCCGACAAGCAGGGCGATGTGTTCACGTACATCATTTACGCTACGGAATACTACTATCTGCGTGTTTTCCGCACCGGTGATCGGCAGGCGTGCACGGGTAGCGATAACAAGCTGGTCCGGCTCGGCGAGAGCGGCGATATCCGACGCTTCGACCTGCTGCGGCTCGCCGGCATTTTCCGGCGCCACGAGGAAGGCAGGCAGCACCCCGGCAAGCCTTGCCAGATCCAGCGCGGCGCGCGCTTCCTCCTCCCATTCGAGTGTCTCTGCACGGAACGGCCCCTTCAGCGGCGCGGCAAGGTCAAGCGAAGGGTCGGCCACGGCCAGCGCGCCTGCAAGGTCGAACGCTTCCGCCCCGTGCAACAGCACAGGCGCCGCCGGATCGGCCGCCTCCCGCTGGTTGGCGAGCTTGAGCGTCGCGGCGCGCGCGGCGGACAACAGAAGCGATGTGGAAGTGGCCCCCGTTGCCACCGCGCTTTCCACCGGCAGCAGCAAGGGCGCTATGCCTACCGCCAGCGGCCAGCCATGCCGCAAAGCGTCGATGGCCTGCGCCGCGCGCCGCGCGGGCGAGGGCGTTGTCAAAGCGAGAACTCGGTCATCAGCGGGACATGGTCGCTCGGCCGGTCCCAGCCCCGGCAATCCTCCAGCACACGGTGCGCACGGGCCTGTTTGGCGAGTTCGGGGCTGGCCCACATATGGTCGAGCCGACGCCCACGGTCGCCGATCCTCCAGTCCTTCGCGCGATATGACCACCAGCTGTAATAGCGCTCCGGGTCGCGGATGAACTCGCGCCCAATATCGGTCCAGCCATGCGCATCCTTGAAGCGCTGGAGGGTCTCGACCTCGACGGGCGTGTGGCTGACGACCTTCAACAGCTGCTTATGGCTCCACACATCGCTTTCGAGCGGAGCGATATTGAAATCGCCGACGATCAGTGTGGGCCGCTCGATCCTGTCGGCCCAGTGGATCATCCGTCCGAGAAAATCGAGCTTCTGGCCGAATTTGGGGTTGATCTCGCGATCCGGCTCGTCGCCGCCGGCGGGGACATAGACATTTTCCAGGATCATGCCCTGCCCGGAGCCCAGCAGTTCGACGCCGACATGGCGCGCTTCGCCATTGTCCTGCCAGTCGTGCCGCGAAAAATCGCGCAGGGGAATGCGGCTGATCGTGGCGACGCCGTGATAGCCCTTCTGCCCATGAACCGCGCAATGCTCGTAACCGAGTTTCGCGAAATCCCCGAATGGGAAGCTCTGCTCCTGCGTCTTGATTTCCTGCAGGCACAGCACGTCGGGCGCCTCCTCGCGGAGGAAACGCTCGACGATCGGCATGCGCAGCCGCACCGAATTTATGTTCCAGCTTGCAATCTTGACCATGGCCTAACGGGAATAGGTGTCCGCAGCAGGAATATAAAGTGCGAGCATCGTCAGCGGGCGGCCAGCCAGGCCAGCGCCATGGCGCCCGCCACGATGCGGTACCAGGCGAAAGGCGCGAAACCGTGGCGGCTGACATAGGCGACGAAAACGCGGATCACCGCCAGCGCGACGATGAAGGAAACGGCGAAGCCGATCGCGATTTCTCCCCATCCCACCGCGCCCGGACCGGTTTGGATCCGCGCGCCATTGTCGATCAGCTCGAGCGTCGAGGCGCCGACCATCGTGGGGACGGCCAGGAAGAAGGAGAATTCCGCCGCGGTTTTGCGCCCGACGCCCATGGCCAGCGCACCCATGATCGTCGCGCCGGAACGGCTGACGCCGGGGATCATGGAAAGACATTGGGCAAGACCGATGCCGATCACCTGCTTGAGCGGGATGTCCGAAACGCTTGTGTCCTCCCCTGGCTTCGCCACCTTCTCGATGCCGAGGATGGCGATGCCGCCCAGGATCAGCGCCCAGCCGACGATCGTCGGGCTGCCGAGCATGATATCTATATAATCCTTGAAGGCGAGGCCGAGGATCGCGGAAGGGATGAAGGCGACAAGGATATTGCGGGCGAAGCGCAACCCATGCGCCTCCAGCCGCAGCACGCCCATCCCCGCATTCCAGAAGGTGCCCCAATATTGGTACACCACTGCCAGGATCGCGCCGAGCTGGATGATCACGTTGAATACCGCCCATTGCGCGGCATCGTAGCCGAACAATTCGGTTGCTAGGATCAGATGCCCGGTCGAGGAGACGGGGATGAATTCGGTCAATCCCTCGACGATGCCGAGCAGGATTGCAGTAAGTGTCAGGCCCATAGGCTCCAGTTGATGGAGCAAGGGGCGGGCAAGTCAAGCCGGGCCTGCCCGCCCCTCGCGCTTTTCCAACAGTCTGCCCGGCCGGAAGCGTGACGCCGCCGCGCTACCAGATCTTCACCCGCTCTTCGGGCGGCAGATAGAGGTCGTCATCCGGCGATACGCCGAATGCCTCGTACCATGCATCATTATTGCGCACGACGCCGTTCACGCGGAACTCCTCGGGGGAATGCGGGTCGGTTATCAGCCGCTGGCGGCCGATCTCCTCGCGCTGGGTCGAGCGCCACACCTGCGCCCAGGCGAGGAAGAAGCGCTGATCGCCCGTCAGCCCATCGATCACCGGCGCTTCCTGGCCATCCAGCGACATCCTGTAGGCGCGATAGGCGAGGCTGAGCCCGCCGACATCGCCGATATTCTCGCCCAGCGTGAGGCGGCCGTTCACGCAGGTCTCGCCCTCGTCATAGGGGCAGTATTCGTCATATTGTGCCGCCAGCTTGTCGCCGAGCGCAGTGAAGCTGGCGAGGTCTTCCTCCGCCCACCAATTGCGCAGCGTGCCCGTGCCGTCGGACTTCGCGCCCTGGTCGTCGAAGCCGTGGCCGATCTCATGCCCGATCACCGCGCCGATCGCCCCATAGTTCACTGCCGGGTCGGCGCCTGCACCGAAGAATGGCGGCTGGAGGATCGCAGCGGGGAAGACGATCTCGTTCATTACCGAGCTGTAATAGGCATTCACCGTCTGGGGGAACATGAACCATTCGCTGCGGTCGACCGGCTTGCCGAGACGCGCCCGGTCTTCGTTCCATTCCCATTCGGCGGCCGATATACGATTGCCCAGCGGAGCGGCCGCGCCGATTTCCAGCCCTTCATAGGTCTTGAACGTCACCGGATAGCCGATCTTCGGAGTGAAGGCCTCCAGCTTGGCCTGGGCCTCGGCCTTGGTCGCCTCGCTCATCCATTCATTGTCGGCCAGGCTCTGCGCCATTGCCTTGCGCAGATTGGCGACGAGATCGTCCATCGCCGCCTTGCTTTCCGGCGGGAAGTGCCGCTCGACATAAAGCTGGCCGAGCTGTTCGCCGAGCTGGCCCTCGACCGCATCGATTGCGCGTTTCCAGCGCGGGCGCTGTTCCTCCTGCCCGCGCAGCAACGTGCCGAAGAAGGCGAAATTCGCCGCGTCGATGTCGCTCGGCAGGACCGAGGCGTTCCGGGAGAGGAAATGCACCGCCATCACCGCCTTGAGCGTCGCGAGCGGAGTCTTCACGACCAGCTTCATCATGGCCGGCAACCCACCCCCGATATCGTCGAGTACGGCACGCGTGAGCTTGTATTCCCGCGCCTCTTCGTCGGTCGGCGGAAGCTGCGGCACGAGGAAGCTGGTTATTTCATCCAACCCTTGCGCTTCGAGCATCCGGGCGGTCGGGAATTCGGGCGCCAGCGCGAGCAATTCGTCGCGCGTGAGCTTGTTGTAGGTGATGTCGCGGTTGCGAAGCGCAGTGCGGGCCCATTCGAGCTCGGCCACCTTGTGCTCGAAGGCATAGACCGCATCCGCCGCGTCGACCGGATCTGGGTAGCCTGCCTTGCCGAGCAGAAAAGCGAGATATTCCTTGTATTTGGCCTGGATCTCGCGGTTTCGTTCACTGTCGATGAGATAATAATCGCGGTCGGGCAGGCCCATCCCGTCGAAACCGACCGACACGGCGTAGTCGGTGGGCGACTTGGAATCGATCGTCACGCCTGCAGCGACCAGGCCCGGGATCCCCGGCTCGGCACCTACCGAGACCAGCGCTTCGAGGTCTTCGGCAGCAAAGACCTTGTTCAGATAAGGCACCGCTGGCGCCATACCGCGCGCATCGATAGCCTCGGCGCCGTAGAATGCCTCGTATGCATCGAGAATGCGGCGTTCGACCGTGCCTTCGGCAGGATTCGAAGCGACCAGCTCGTCCACCAGCGCCTTTACGTCGGCCGTCGATTTTTCACCGAGGAGCGTAAAAGCGCCGAAGCGCGAGAATTCGCCAGGTATTGGATTTTCGGCGATCCACTTTCCATTGACGTAGGCGAAAAAGTCGTCGCCCGGATCGATCGAAGCGTCGAGCGAGGCGGGATCGACTCCCCATGCGCCGAACTCCATCTGCGGGAGGGCCACAGGCGCGGCCTCCTGCGCTGTTGCTGGAGCAGTCATCGCGAGAGCCGCAAGCGAAGCCCCGGCTACGAGAAGCGAACGGATCATGAAAAATTGTCCCCTGTTTCGATCGGCCCAAGCATCCCGCTGGTCTGCCCGGCTGCGGCAATGCACCGCGACCGGGAATCCATAAAGCCTGCGCGCGCGCAGGCGATGACGCCCGTCGGTTTCACTTGTTACTTGGTCGAAGAAATGGCGCAATCTGTGCGATTCCGCAACCGCCCAGCCCGCAAGCTCAACGAGGCAGTTCGCTGACCCCCATCAGCGTCATGTCGACCGAGCGAGCGCATTGGCGCCCTTCGCGGATCGCCCATACCACGAGGCTCTGACCGCGGCGCATATCGCCGCAGGCAAAGATCAGGTCGTCGCTGGTCCTGTAGTCATCCGTATTGGCATCGACATTCCCTCGATCGGTTAACTCTACGCCCGATTGCTCGATGAACCCGACCTTCCTCGGGCCCAGGAAGCCCATCGCCAACAGGATGAGGTCAGCCTTCAGCACGAACTCGCTGCCCGGCACGTCCTTCATCTGCCCATCCGACCAGTCGGCGCGGACGCATTTGAGGCCGGTAACCTTGCCGTCTTCGCCGATCACTTCCCTGGTCAGCACGGCCCAGTCGCGCTCCACGCCCTCCTGATGGCTGGAAGAGGTCCGCAGTTTCATCGGCCAGTCGGGCCAGGTCATCATCTTGTCGGGCACTTCGGGCGGCTTGGGCATGATCTCGATCTGAGTCACGCTGGCCGCCCCCTGGCGGTTGGAGGTGCCCACACAGTCCGAGCCGGTATCGCCGCCGCCGATCACGATCACGTGCTTGTCCTTTGCCGTGAGCGTGCCGCGCGGCGCCGCGCGCTGTTCGTCGTCGCCCGCATTGCGCTTGTTCTGCTGCGTCAGGAATTCCATCGCCAGCCGTACCTGCGGCAGCTCCGCTCCGGGGATCTGCAGCGGGCGCGGTTCCTCCGCTCCGCCCGCCATCACGATGGCGTCGAAATTCTCCTTCAGCGATTTGATCGAGACGTCCACGCCCACTTCAGTTGAAGACTTGAAGGTCACCCCTTCGGCTTCCATCTGCACCGCGCGCCGGTTGATCAGGTGCTTTTCCATCTTGAAGTCGGGGATGCCGTATCGAAGCAATCCGCCGATCCGGTCGCTCTTCTCGAACACGGTGACCGAATGGCCCGCACGCGCCAGCTGCTGTGCGCAGGCGAGTCCCGCCGGGCCGGAGCCGACCACGGCCACGCTCTTGCCGGTCTTCTTTTCCGGCACGTCCGGCGTGATCCAGCCTTCCTTCCACCCGCGATCGACGATCGCGCATTCGATCGACTTGATCGTCACCGGCTGGTCGATGATATTGAGCGTGCAGCTCTCCTCGCACGGCGCGGGGCACACCCGGCCGGTGAATTCGGGGAAATTATTGGTCGAATGCAGCACCTCGAGGGCGTTCTGCCAGTCGTCCTTGTATACGAGGTCGTTCCAGTCCGGGATGATATTGTTCACCGGGCAACCGGTGTGGCAATAGGGTATGCCGCAGTTCATGCAGCGCGAGGCCTGCGCGCGCAGCTTATCCTCCGGCAGCGGGACCGTGAACTCCTTGTAGTTCGCGATCCGCTTCTTCGGATCCTCGTAAGTGCGATCCTCGCGGTCGAGTTCGAGGAACCCGGTTTCCTTGCCCATTTCGTGTAACCCTTATTCGGCCGCGACGGAGGCGGCTTCTTCGCGCTCGGCCTCTAGTTGGCGAAGCGCGTGCTCATAATCGACCGGCATCACCTTGACGAAGCGGGTGAGCGCATTGTCCCAATCGTCCAGCAACGCAGCCGCCCGGGCAGAGCCGGTATGCAGCTTGTGTCGCTCAACAAGGATCTTCAGCCGCTCCGCATCGTGGCGCAGCATATCGCCCATGCCGAAATCCTCGACGCTAACGGAGCGTTGTTGCGGCCGGCCAATGCCCTCCTCCTTCGAAGGGACGGGATCAATCTTCCGCAGCTCGACCTGCGCCATATTACAGCACTGCTCGAAACTGCCGTCCTGATCATATACATAGGCGACCCCGCCGCTCATGCCTGCGGCGAAATTGCGCCCGGTCTTGCCCAGCACCGCCACGACACCGCCGGTCATATACTCGCAGCAATGGTCGCCCGCGCCCTCGACCACCGTGATCGCCCCGGAATTGCGCACCGCAAAACGTTCGCCGGCAACTCCGTTGAAATAGGCTTCCCCGGCAATCGCACCGTAAAGCACGGTATTCCCGACGATGATGTTTTCGGTCGGCTCGCGGTCGACATTGTCCGGCTGGCGCACGATGATCCGCCCGCCCGACAGGCCCTTGCCGACATAATCGTTGGCATCGCCGGTAAGATCGAGCGTGACACCATGGGCAAGCCAGGCACCGAAGCTTTGCCCGGCAACCCCTGTGAAATTGATCCGCACCGTGTCAGGCTTAAGCCCGGCATGGCCGTGCTTCCTGGCAATTTCGCCGGAAAGCATGGCCCCGACCGTGCGGTTCACATTGCGGATTTCGCGGGTGAGCTGCACCGCCTCGCCGTTCTCGATCGCTTGTCGGCTGGCCTCGATCAGCTCGTTGTCGAGTGCGCCTTCAAGGCCGTGATCCTGCCTCGTCGAGTGGTAAAGCGTTTCGCCTTCGTCCAGCGGGACCTGCCTGAGGATGCGCGAGAGATCGACACCATGCGCCTTCCAGTGATCGAGCGCATGCCGCATGTCGAGCCGGTCCACGCGGCCGGTCATCTCCTCCATCGTGCGGAAGCCCATCTGGGCCATGATCTCGCGCAGTTCTTCGGCGACGAAGAAGAAGTAGTTGATCACATGCTCGGGCTGGCCGGTAAAGCGCGCCCGCAGCACCGGATCCTGCGTGGCGACCCCCACCGGGCAGGTATTGAGGTGGCATTTCCTCATCATGATGCAGCCGGCGGCAATCAGCGGAGCTGTGGCGAAGCCGAATTCATCGGCACCGAGCAGCGCACCGATGGCGACATCGCGTCCGGTCCTGAGGCCACCATCCACCTGCACCGCGATCCGTGTACGCAGATCGTTGAGCAACAGCGTCTGTTGCGTTTCGGCAAGACCGATTTCCCACGGGCTGCCCGCATGAGTGAGGCTGGTGAGCGGCGAGGCGCCCGTGCCGCCCTCGTAACCGGAGATCGTCACATGGTCGGCACGCGCCTTGGAGACGCCCGCGGCGACCGTGCCCACGCCCACTTCGGAGACGAGCTTCACCGAAATCCGCGCGCGCGGATTCACGTTCTTGAGGTCGTGGATCAGCTGCGCCAGATCCTCGATCGAATAGATGTCATGGTGCGGGGGTGGACTGATCAGGCCCACGCCGGGGGTCGAGTGGCGGACCTTGCCGATCACCTTGTCGACCTTATGGCCGGGCAGCTGGCCGCCCTCGCCGGGCTTCGCGCCCTGCGCCATCTTGATCTGGATATCGTCGGCATTGACGAGATATTCGGTGGTCACCCCAAAACGCCCGGAAGCGACCTGCTTGATCGCCGAACGCATGGAATCGCCACTGGGCAGCGGCACGAACCGGTCCGGTTCCTCGCCACCTTCGCCGGTGTTCGACTTGCCGCCGATGCGGTTCATCGCCATTGCCAGCGTCGTATGCGCCTCACGGCTGATCGAGCCGAAACTCATCGCGCCGGTGGCGAAGCGCTTCACGATCTCGCTCGCGGGCTCGACTTCCTCCAGTGGGACCGGCTCGTCGGCAGGCTTCAGCTCCATCAGCCCGCGGATCGTCAGCATCCGCTCGGACTGCTCGTTGATCGACCTGGCGAATTCGCGGTACTGCTCGGGCAAATTGCCGCGCACCGCATGCTGCAAGCTCGCGACATTGGCCGGGGTCCAGGCATGTTCCTCGCCGCGAATCCGGTACTGGTAGATGCCGCCGGCATCGAGCATGTGCTCGTAAATCGGATTGTGGCCATAGGCGACCGCGTGACGGCGCACCGATTCCTCAGCTACTTCCCTGAGGCTGGCGCCCTCAATCGTGGTCGCCGTGCCGGTGAAATATTTGTCGATGAACTCGCTCGACAGACCGACCGCGTCGAAGATCTGCGCCCCGCAATAGGACTGGTAGGTCGAAATGCCCATCTTGGACATGACCTTCTGGATGCCCTTGCCGACCGCCTTGATGTAGTTCTTACGCACGTCTTCGGTGGTCAGCTCAGGGAATTTCCCTTGGCGGAGCTCCTCCAGAGTCTCGAAGGCGAGATAGGGGTTCACCGCTTCGGCGCCGTATCCCGCTAGCACGCAGAAATGGTGCACTTCGCGCGCCTCGCCGGTCTCGACAACAAGGCCGGTCTGCATCCTCAGCCCCTGCCGGACGAGGTGATGATGCACCGCTGCGGTGGCCAGCAGCGCCGGCATCGGGATACGATCGTGACCCTGCACTCGGTCGGAAAGGATCAGGATGTTCCTGTCCTGCAGCACCGCCTCGGTCGCCGCCCAGCACATTTCCTTGATCGCCTGTTCAAGGCCATCGGCCCCGCTCGCAGCTTCCCAGGTGATGTCGATCGTCTCGGTGCGGAACGCGCCGTCGAGCGAATTTTCGACCGAACGGATCTTCTCGACATCGGTGTTGGTGAGGATCGGCTGGTCGACTTCGAGCCGCTTGTGCGTGCCGGCCTCCATGCCGAGCAGGTTCGGACGCGGTCCGATCATCGACAGCAGGCTCATCACCAGCTCCTCGCGGATCGGATCGATCGGCGGGTTGGTGACCTGCGCGAAGTTCTGCTTGAAATAGTCGTAGAGCAGCCGGCTTCGCGAGGAGAGCACCGCGATCGGCGTATCGGTGCCCATCGAGCCGACCGGATCGTCCGCCTTGGTCGCCATCGGTTCGAGGAAGCGGGAAATGTCTTCCTGCGTGTAGCCGAAGGCTTGCTGGCGCTGCAGAAGGCTGGAATCGTCCTGCCGTACGGCCTCGCTGTCGGTCTCGATCGCCTCGAGGTCCTTAAGCTTGTACTGCGCGTCCTTCAGCCACTTTTCATAGGGCTGGGCATTGGCAAGCTGTGCCTTGAGTTCCTCATCCTCGACGATGCGCCCTTCCTCGAGGTCGATCAGCAGCATCTTGCCCGGCTGCAGGCGCCATTTGCGAACGATATCCTCTTCCCGGAAAGGCAGCACGCCGCTTTCCGAAGCCATGCAGACGAGATCGTCCCTGGTCACGCAATAGCGCGCGGGCCTCAGGCCGTTGCGGTCGAGCGTGGCGGCGATCTGGCGGCCGTCGGTGAAGGCGACCGCGGCCGGTCCATCCCACGGCTCCATCAGCGCGGCGTGATACTCATAGAAGGCGCGGCGTGCAGGCTCCATCTGCGGGTTCCGCGCCCACGCCTCGGGGATCAGCATCATCATCGCGTGGGCGAGCGAATATCCGCCAAGCAGCAGCAGTTCGAGCGCATTGTCGAGGCAGGCCGTATCCGACTGGCCGTGCGGCACGATCGGCCACAGCTTGTCGAGGTCGGCGCCGAGCAGCGCCGATTCCATCGTCCGGCGGCGGGCATTCATCCAGTTGACGTTGCCGCGCACCGTATTGATCTCGCCATTGTGCGCGATCATCCGGAAAGGCTGCGCCAGTCGCCAACTCGGGAAGGTATTGGTCGAGAAGCGCTGGTGGACGAGGCCAAGCGCCGAAACGCAATCGGGATCGCGCAGATCGTCATAGAAACTGCCCACCTGCGTCGCCAGCAGCAGGCCCTTATAGACCACCGTGCGGCTGGAGAAGCTCGGCATATAGAGCTTGGTGAGCTGCGGCAGCTTGTGCTTCTCGGCCAGTTCCTTGAGCGGGTTCTGTGTCTGCTTGCGAATGACGATCAGCTTGCGTTCGAACGCGTCCTGATCAGCGCAGTTCTCGCCCTTGCCGATGAAGCACTGGCGGATCACCGGCATGCTGCCAAGTACCGCCTTGCCGAGGCCGTCCAGCGTCGTCGGCACGTCGCGCCAGCCAATCAGGTGCTGGCCTTCCTTGGCGATGAACTTCTCGAACTGGGCGACGATGAAGTCGCGCGCCTCATCGTGCTGAGGCAGGAAGCACATCGCGACCGCATATTCGCCGGCCGGCGGCAGGGTTAGCCCTTCGCCCTCCGCCCATTTGCGATATAGCGGATCGGGAATCTGCATGAGAATACCCGCCCCATCGCCGAGCAACGGATCCGCACCCACCGCACCGCGATGGTCAAGATTGGCAAGAATCTCGAGCGCCTGTTTCACGATTCCATGGCTTTTCGCGCCCCGGATATGCGCGACGAAGCCAACGCCGCACGAATCGTGCTCGTTGCGTGGATCGTAAAGACCTTGGCGGGCGGGGTACTCGTTCAACTGCCATCTTCCTGTTCGCGCCGGAAAATTCGTCGCTCCGGAGCCGCCGTATCGGCAACGAAGCGCGACTCACCCGGTGGAGTGGTTGCAAAAAATGTCGCGAATACCCCCCATGGCGACAGGAAGCTGTTTTTGCAAGCTTGGGCGCACAGAATGCCCGAAACGGCACGCGTGCCGTTTCGGCAGCATAAGGGTACGAATTTGGGAAATCCCGGGCCGGATGGGACGGCCGACACAGTCCAGAGTCAGGACCTAAGTCCTAACCTTGGACTTCAGGCCGTGCTCCCAACCCGTTGGAGAGCTTCGAGCGCCCCGCGCAGACTGCGTTCCGCTTCGACTCGATCGAGCGAAGCCGAGGCCACCGAAGTTTTCTTCGCCGCTTCTTCGCCTTCCGCCGGTGCGGCTGGTGGATCGAAGCGACGCAAGAGCCGCGAAGGAAATTGAGTGGCAGACGGTGCCTCGGCAGCGAAGGAATCGCTGTGCCGAGGCTGGTCGGGGAAAATAGCGGCCGGTTCGATATCGTCGATCTCCGGTTCCGGCTCGTCGATACGGACATGTTCGCCGCCGAGATCGAGTTCGCGCCGCGTGGCGAGCAGCGAACCATAGTTCTTGTCCAGATCCTCGGGTTCGTCCTCCTCAAGATCCGGCTCGACGAAGGACGTTTCCGCTCCGCCATCATCGTCATCGAAAAGCGGCGGACGCGGCTGGCGCACGGCGAGCGGGCTACCCGGCGCTTGGCGAATCGTGTCCAACGACAGGCCCAGATCTTCCTCCTCGCCCTCTTCGGGGTCGAAATCGAACCGGATAGGACGCAAAGCCTCTGGTGCGCTTTCGAATGCAGTCGCGGCGGCCGAGTGATCGGTACGGACCGGAACGGAGGGCAATGGCTGGAATGGCTGCAGCGGCGCTTCCAGAGGGACCTGGGCAGCGAGTGCGGCAACGCGTTCGCGGCGGCGCGCGATTGAGATCGCCAAGCGCTCGGCAAGCTGCACTGTGCCGAGACTCTCGAGGTCGGCATCCGCTATCTGACTGAGAAACTGCTCGCGCCCGTTCACCTCATTCCGAACCGGAGCGGCCATCTTGCAGTCGGATGTTTCGCCCACATGGCTTTCGCGTGAGAACGATGGCGCGCAGAAAGCGATCGGTGCTGCCGGGGATTCCGGAACCCCTTCGGCGAAAAGGACCGCTTCGGCTTTAGCCTCTTCCTCGTTCCAGCCACCAATATCGACCATGTCTTGCGTTTCGACGGCCCGAGAAGCCGCCGCCTCATCCCCGTTCACGGTCGCAGGCTCGGGAGCCCGGTCCACTGCGGGTTCCTCGCGCTGCGCCAAATCGGCCGAGTCCGTGGATTCGCTGGTCGGGTGCCGGTCCATCCCGGCGACACTATCGGGCAAATCTGAATCAACACCTACCGTAGGGGGCGGAGGTGGATCGAAGGCGAGGCGTTCAGCCGGCACGGGTGTCGGCAGGATTGCGGGTTCAGCATAGACGCTGGGTGCATCGCCCTCGGCAATTGCGAGCGAACGGCGTCTTTTTCGCGGCGCGCCCTGCTCGTCGCCTTGCGCAATGGGCGATTCGCCATTCAGGTCTGAAATATCCAGCGTGCGCGGCCCCGGCACCACCGTCTGGTCCTGCCGGGCGGCCACGCGCCGGGCGGCCGCCCAGCCGCCGACACCCCCAAGCATGCCCGCCAGCACGGCAAGAATGCTACGGCCCATGAAATCGACCGGAAGGACGAAACTTTCGGATACGGCGCCCAGACCGAGCGCTCCCGCAAAGCCATCGACCATCGCGCCGGGCAGGAGCATGACGCCGAATCCGAACAGCGCGGTGAACCAGACGGCAACGATCGCCGGAAAAGCGGGATGCGCACTGATGCGCGCCGGCCCGCCGGTCACGGTATCATCGAACTGGTGATCCATATTCGACATTGTCGCTGCATCCGTTTCGTGCATGTTCCTCCGCACTGCCGAGGCGCGGAACCGATCCGCTTCAGGCGGCGGCCGCCAGCGCTGTATCCGGTGCATTTCCTAGCACCGCTTGGTAAACGGGCTGATAATTACGAACATTGCGCGCCCAATCGTGGTGCTCGGCGACATAGGCGCGCCCAGCCTTCTTCATCCGGCTCCAGCGGTCGCGGGCAACGATGAGTTCCGCAATCGCGTGGGCGCATCCTCGAGGATCGCCCGCAGGGAACAATATTCCAGTGCGGCCATGCCGGATCAGCTCGCGATGGCCGCCGACATCGGATGCGGCGACCAGCTTGCCCTGCGCCATCGCTTCGAGCGGCTTCAGCGGCGTCACCAGCTCGGTCAACCGGCTGGCGCGGCGCGGGAAAGCCATGATGTCGCACAGCGAATAGTACCGCTTCACCTCGCCATGCGGCACACGCCCGGTAAAGCGGATTGCACCGGCCGCCGGTGATCTGTCCGCCTGCTCGCGCAGGACACCGTCCATCGGCCCGCCTCCGACCAGCAGCAGCCGCGCATCGGCATGGCGCGCGAGGATATGAGGCATCGCCTCGATCAGCAGGTCGATCCCTTCATAGTCGTAGAAGCTGCCGATAAAGCCGATCACCGGCCCGCCACCGATTTCGAGCATTTCGGCCAATACGGCGTCGCGCTGCAAAACCTCGCCGAAAAGCGAGAGATCGACGCCGTTGGGCATCACCCCGATCTTTTCCGGCACCATGCCCCGCCCGACAAGATCGTCGCGCAGTCCGTTGCAGATCGTCATTGCGGCGTCGGCCCCGGTCACCACGTGGTTTTCCAGAGCCCGTGTGAGGCGGTAACGCAGCGATCCCGTCTTGGAGGCGCCGTTCTCGACTGCCGCGTCCTCCCAAAAGGCACGGATCTCGTAAACCACGGGAATGCCCAGTCTCCGTCCGGCACGCAGAGCCGCCATGCCGCACAGGGCCGGCGAATGGGCGTGGAGCACATCGGGACGCCAGTCCTTCGCCAATTCCTCAATCGCCGCAGCGAGTGTGCAGATTTCACGCCATTCGCGCATCCCCGGGGGCCCCGACGTGTCACCGAGAGCACGGTGGAACAGCAAATCGTCGGTCGTTTCCGCCAGCGGGCCTGGCTCCGTGTGGCGCAGCCCGGTAATGCCGCGTACTTCCAGCCCTTGTGCCGCCTGCGCCTTCATAATCGCGCGCGTACGGAAGGTGTATCCGCTATGCATGGGCAGCGAATGGTCGAGGACATGGAGGATGCGTGTCATCTTGCCCCGCAAAATCGCCGGAAAAGCTTAACGGGCCGTCAACCGCATTTGCTTAGGATCCGGACCCTAAGAGCAGGTTGGCGGGATTCCGCCGTTCGAGCGCCATTAGATGATCGATTATTTCACCATTGCCCTGACTCACGGGCTGATCGCGGTTGCGGCTTGGCGGCTGCTGTTTCGCGACGATCTCGATTCGGACCGTGAAGTGGACGCTACGGACGAAGCGCATGGCCGTACAGCCGGCAAACGGGCAGACAAGGTAGGCAGCGACGATGCTTGACCTCGTCCTCCTCGCCTTCATCCTCGGCATGCTGGCGCTGGGCCTGCGCCGCCCCTTCATCTGGGTGCTTACCTATCTCTATATCGATATCGTCGCTCCGCAGAAGATCGGCTGGGGCATCATCCAGGCAATCCCGCTGTCTTTCATCGCCTTCATCGCCGCCTTCACCGGCTGGGCGCTGTTCGATTCCAAGGAAGGCAGCCGTTTCACTTTCCGCCAGGGACTGATCCTGGCCCTGCTGCTGTGGTGCGGATGGACGACGCTTAACGCCGATTTCCCGGTCGATGCGCTGACCAAATGGGACTGGGTGTGGAAAGCTCTGATCTTCGCGATCTTCCTGCCGCTGACCCTGCGCACGAAACTCAGGATCGAGGCAGCCGCGCTGGTCATGGCGTTTTCGGTTGGCGCGATCATCATTTCGGGCGGGATCAAGACAATTCTGTCGGGCGGCGGCTATGGCACCTTGTCCTCGCTGGTGCAAAGCAATGAAGGGCTCTACGAAGGCTCGACCCTGTCGATGGTCGCGATCTCGGTGATCCCGCTGTTTCTATGGGTTGCGCGCCACGGCACGATCTTCCCGAAGAGTCGCTGGACCATACTGTTCGCGGCGGGGCTGATATTCGCCGCACTGCTGGTCCCAGTGGGCACGCAAACCCGCACGGGGTTGGTCTGCATCGCCGTGCTCGGCGTGCTGATGCTGCGCAGTGTCAAGAACCGCTTCCTTTATGCCGGCCTGGGCGCCGTCGCTCTGATGGCTGCAATCCCCTTCCTGCCGCAGAGCTTCACCGAGCGGATGGAAACGATCTCCAATCCCGAGGGGGACGAAAGCGCCTCGACAAGGCTGGCGGTGTGGCAATGGACGATCGACTATGTCGGCGAAAAGCCGCTCGGCGGCGGGTTCGACGCCTTCCGCGGCAACAGCTTCACCTATCGCATGCGGATCGAGGAGGGAACGCAAGACAATAGCCGGGTCCGCTACGAGAAGGTGACCGACGAAGGGAGGGCCTACCATTCCTCCTATTTCGAAGTGCTGGGCGAGCAGGGCTGGCCGGGGCTGGCGCTGTGGCTGTGGATCCATGCGCTCGGCCTGTGGCAGATGGAGCGCATCAGGCGGCGAATGAAGGCGAGGGAAACGCCGGAGGAGAAGCGGTGGTACGAACTCGCCACCGCGCTCCAGCACGGGCAGGCG
>DASWIR010000469.1:0-5543 GCA_036397575.1 Alteraurantiacibacter sp.
GGGCGGACGATCGACTGGGCACGGCTCGAGGAGCAGCCCTCCGACGCCGACCACTGGACTATGTCGCCGCTCACCCGGGCGCGCGCCAATCCGCAGCTTTTCTGCGCAATCACGCGCACCAATGAGCGCAGCCACGACGTCATTCGCGCCAATCTCCATCGTTCGCCGCTCTTTTCCGGGGCGATCGGAGCTGCGGGGCCGCGCTATTGCCCGAGTATCGAGGACAAGATCCACCGCTTCGCCGATCGCGATGGGCACCAGGTCTTTCTCGAGCCCGAGGGGCTTTCCACTCATTTCGTCTATCCCAACGGGATCAGCACTTCGCTACCCGCCGATGTCCAGCTCGCCATGCTGCGCACCATGGCGGGGCTTGAGCGGGTGGAGATGGAAGTGCCCGGCTATGCGGTCGAATATGACCATATCGACCCGCGCGCATTGCGCGGCGGGCTGGAACTGCGCGCCATTCCCGGGCTCTATTGTGCCGGACAGATCAACGGGACGACCGGCTACGAGGAGGCCGCCGCGCAGGGCCTGGTCGCAGGGATGCATGCCGCCGCCGCGGTGCTGGGCCGCGAGCCGGCGCCGCTCGACCGCGCCAATTCCTATATGGCGGTGATGGTGGACGATCTGACGCTGCAGGGCGTCAGCGAACCCTATCGCATGCTCACCGCGCGCGCCGAATACCGCCTGCGGCTCCGCGCCAATAACGCGACGACGCGGCTGACGCCGCTGGCGCTCGCGGCGGGCTGCGTCGGTGAAGAGCGCCGCCGATGGTTCGAGAGCCGCGATGATGAGCGCACGCGCCTGTCTCAAGCGCTGGAGCGGCGCCTGGCAGGGCGGGACCTGGCCGAAGCCGGACTCCCGGTCGCCGGCACAGGCGACAGGCGCAGCCTTGCCGAATGGCTGCGCCACGGCGAGGTCGCGATGGCGGATCTCGCCGCGTGGCTGCCCGGCGATAGCGATCCCGCCGGGGAACTCGCCTCGGAACTTGCCGAAGATGCGCTCTACGCTCCCTATCTTGCGCGGCAGGAGGCGGAACTGCGCGATTTGCGCGCAGGGGAACAATTGCCGCTCGGCGAGGATTTCCCCTTCGCGTCGGTTGGCGGATTGTCGAACGAAATGGTCGAGCGGCTGGCAGCGGCGCGGCCGGCGACGCTGGCCGCCGCATCGCGCGTGCCCGGTATCACTCCCGCCGCGCTCGCCGCGTTGCTGGTCCATGCCCGCCGCCGGGCGGCCGAAGCGGCATGATCGCGAGCGAAGAGGAAGCGCGGGCCTTCGTTGCCGGATTGGGCGACGAGCCGGCAATGGAGCGGCTGGAATGGCTGATCCGCGCACTCATCGAAGAGAATGACCGCCAGAACCTGGTGGCCAAAACCTCTCTCGGCGCGCTCTGGCGCCGGCATATTGCCGATAGCGCGCAGCTTCTTGCCCATGTTCCACGTGAAACAGGCCCTTGGCTGGATCTGGGGACCGGTGCGGGCTTTCCAGGGCTGGTCATCGCGGCGCTGCGCCCGGCCCTCGACGTCCGCCTGGTCGAATCGCGAGGCAAGCGAGTCGACTGGCTCGAGCGGGCGCGGGGCGAAATGGGGCTGGGCAATTGTCAGGTGATCGGAAAGCGGCTCGAAGCTGTGGAGAGTTTTCCCGCAGGCATTATCTCCGCGCGCGCCTTCGCTCCGCTCCCCCGGCTGTTCGATTTATCCGCCCGTTTTTCCACACCGCACACCGTCTGGCTGTTGCCCAAGGGGCGTTCGGCGGCGCAGGAACTGAATCAGTTGCCGCGCAGCCGGCGTAGCGCGTTTCACGTGGAACAGTCGCTGACCGAACCGGGATCCGGAATTATCGTTGGTCAGCGGCTTTGAAATTGGATGATCCATCGATGATTTGCATTGCGATCGCTAACCAGAAAGGCGGAGTGGGCAAGACCACCACCGCTATCAATATTGCGACTGCGATGGCAGCCACCGGCTGGCGGACGCTGCTGGTCGATCTCGATCCGCAAGGAAACGCGTCGACCGGCCTCGGCGTTGCAGCCGCCGACCGCGAATATTCCTCTTACGACTTGCTGATCGAAGGGGCGAAGGTCGCCGATTGCGTCAAGCCGACCCGTATTCCCCGGCTCGATATCGTTCCGGCCACGGTCGATCTGAGCGGCGCGGAAATCGAACTGGTGGGCGTGGAGCACCGGACCGACCGCCTGCGCACGGCACTGGAAGCGCATCGCGGCCACGAGGTCTGTTTCATCGACTGCCCGCCATCGCTCGGCCTGCTGACGCTCAACGCGCTGGCGGCGGCCGATACGCTGCTCGTGCCGCTGCAATGCGAGTTTTTCGCGCTCGAAGGCCTGAGCCAACTCCTGCAGACGGTCGAGCGCGTGCAGCAGGGCTTCAATCCCGGCCTCGGTATCGTCGGTATCGTGCTGACCATGTTCGACCGGCGCAACCGGCTGACCGACCAGGTGGCGGAAGATGTCCGCGAATGTCTCGGCCATCTTGTCTTCGAGACGGTCATTCCGCGCAATGTGCGCCTGTCCGAAGCGCCCAGCCATGGCCTGCCGGCGCTGATCTACGACCATAATTGCTCCGGCAGCATGGCCTATATGGAACTCGCGCGCGAGCTTATCGGGCGCCTGCCGCCGCAAAAGGAGGCCGCATGAGCGACGAAAACCCGACTGCCGCCGAAGCCGGCAGTACCAAGGCGCCGCCGCGCCGCAAGCTCGGCCGGGGCCTCGGCGCGCTGCTGGGTGAGACGCGGCGCGAGGAAATGCTGGTCAATTCGCATGCCAGCGCGGAAGGCGGGGCTGCACCGGCCCGAACGGCGCAGCTGGCGGAGCTTCCCCGCGAAGGGCTGGCGCATATTCCCGTCGCCTCGATTTCGCCGCTGCCCGGCCAGCCCCGGCAATATTTCGACGAGGAAGCGATCGACGAGCTTGCCGCCTCGATCGCGGCGCGCGGCCTGATCCAGCCTGTGGTGGTCCGCCGGCGTGGCGGAGCCTTCCAGCTGGTTGCCGGCGAACGAAGGTGGCGGGCGGCGCAAAAAGCGCAAATCCATGAAATTCCTGCGATAATCCGGGATATCGACGATCGCGAGGCAATCGCCATCGCGCTGATCGAGAATATCCAGCGCGAGGATCTGAGCCCGGTCGAGGAAGCGCGCGCCTATCAGCGCCTGGCCGAAGACGAAGGGCTGACCCAGGCCGAAATCGCCGAGATGGTCGACAAGTCGCGCAGCCACGTAGCCAATCTTCAGCGCCTGCTCACGCTGCCCGGTCCGGTGCTGGCCCAGCTGCAGACGGGCAAGCTCTCGATGGGCCATGCGCGCGCATTGGTTGGGCATGAGGATGCCGAGCAGCTGGCGAACCGCGTGATCGCTCAGGGACTGTCGGTGCGCGAGATCGAGAAACTCGTGCGCAAGGGCGGAGGCGAGGCGCGCACCGCGCCCAGACGCACCGCGCGCGAGGCGCAGGGCGGGGCGGGCGATGCGGATATCGCCGCCGTGCAGGCGCATCTCGAGGAATTTCTCGGCCTGCCGGTTCGAATCAACACGGATGCCGATCCCAGATCGGGTGCGGTGACCATTCGTTACCGCACGCTCGACCAGCTCGATCTTATCTGCCAGCGCCTCACGGGCGGCGGGATTTAAGAGGCAAGCCCTTCAACTAAAAAGATATTTCTCCGCCCCTACGGGAAAATACGTATTAAAATGTTAACCATACTCCGAAAGGAAGGTAGAACATAAGTACTTCTACATAGCGCCAGCGGGTGGCTCCAAGGATCGTCGAGCTGCTCACGGGGGGCCTTTTGGGGGTTCCAGGTTCGATATCTCGCTTGGAAGGGACAGTACTATGTTCAAATCGCTTCGTATCGGCGCCGCTGGCGCCGCCATTGCCGCTACTCTCGGTATGACTTCGGCCGCTCACGCCGTGACCGCGCAAGCCGACGCAACCGCTGAAATTCTCGAGACTCTGACGCTCACGGAAAACGGCGATCTCGATTTCGGTGTCCTCGCCGTGAACGGTGCCGACACCATCACGGTTGCGCCGAACAGCGGCGTGACCTGCGGTACCAACCTGATCTGCACCGGCACCGCTGCGGCGGCTCAGCTGGACGTGACCGGCAGCGCCGGCGCCACCGTGGGTGTAACGCTCCCGTCGGCGGCCGTGCAACTCACCGGCCCCGGCGTCGATATGGATCTCGACACCTTCACCGCCAGCGCCAGCACGCTGACCCTCACGGGCGGCGCCGCCAGTTTCACGGTGGGCGGTACGCTGCATGTGAATGCGGCCCAGGCTGCCGGCACCTATACCGGCCAGTTCGACGTTGAGGTCGAATATCAGTGATTTTTGCACCGGGCGGTTAGCCGTCCGGTTCGTTTCGCGAGAAGGGCCGCGTTCCTGGCTGGAGCGCGGCCCTTTTTTCATCCGCGCAGCGCATGAGAGCGCTCGAATAAGGATTTATACTTAGCCGGTTATTAACCATCCGACCCTAAGGATATCTACGTAATATCCGATCCGGGGAGAGGAAAACCATGAATCGCGCAACTTCGATCCGCCGCCTGGCAGGCCTTGCCGCTGCGTTCGCTTTGCTGACGAGCGGCAGCGCCAATGCCCAGGGCGATTTGCTGATCGCCCCGACCCGCGTCGAGATCGACGGGCGCGGCAGCGCGCAGGTGATCCTGTCCAATATCGGCAGCGAAGAGGCAACCTACCGGATCTCACTCGAACTGCGCCGGATGAATCCCGATGGCACGCTGGACGAAGTGCCGCAGGAGGCGGTCAATGCAACGGAGCAAGCCGCACTCGAAATGATCCGCTTTTCTCCGCGGCGCGTCGTCCTGCCGCCTGGCCAGCCGCAAATGGTGCGCATCAGCGCGCGGCCCGATCCGGCCCTGCCCGATGGCGAATATCGCGCGCATATGTCGTTCCAGGGCCTGCCCAAGGTGCAGCCGGTTGCCGATCAGGCCGAAGCGGGCGCCGAGGAGGGCCTCCAGATCCGCCTGGTGCCGATCTATGGCATCACTATTCCGATCATCGTGCGCAAGGGACGGCTGGAAGCGGTCACCGCGATCAGCAATCCGCGAATCGTCCGGCAGGCGGGCGCTGCGATGCTGGAGCTCGATATGGCGCGCAGCGGCGACCGTTCGACTTTCGGCGAGATCCGCGTGATCAAGCCCGGCCTGGCCGATCCGGTGGTGCTGGCACGCGGGATCGCAATCTATACCGAAGTGGGCGCGCGCAAGCTCACCCTGCCGGTTACGCCGGAACAGGCGGCCGAGATGCGCTCCGGCAATCTCCGCTTCGAATATCGCGAACTTCCCGAAAAGGGCGGCGCCCTGATCGCCGCGGTCGAAGGGGCGCTGAGCTGAGCCGCGAGGCCGGCAAGCCGATATTGGCTCATGGCTGCCACCGCCATCCGTACGGGACGCGCCGTTGCAGGATTCGCGGCGGCGCTCGGTACGCTGGCGGCGCCGGCACCCTTTGCGCATGCACAGGCCGGTGCATGGGAGGCCCATGAAGACGATTCGCTCATCCTCGAGGCCCGCATCGG
>DASWIR010000470.1:0-1850 GCA_036397575.1 Alteraurantiacibacter sp.
TTCATTGCCGATGTCTCGCCCATTCAGGAGCTATCGCAGGATGTGTTGTCGAAAGCAGCCCACCTGTTCAGCGTTGAAGATGTGTACATGTGGCACCGATTCGCGACCAGCGAGAGCTCGGGCGATCGCAGCTTCACCGGCGCCAACCCCGAAAGCGGCGCTGCCATCTGCTACCGCCTTCAGGCAGAGCAGCCCGAAGGCGGGCTTTCGCTGACGATTCTCGACGCCGCTGGCGCTGTCATTCGCACGATCGACGCGCCGCGCAGCGCTGGGATGCACATTGTGCGCTGGGATCTTCGGCGCGATCCGCCCCAGGGCCAGGGTGACGGGCAACAGCAAGGCGGCGGTGGCGGCCGCGGCCGCGGACGGCGCGGGGCACCGCTGGTGGAGCCAGGTCAATACACAGTTTTCCTGAAGGTAGCCGACCAGGAAGCACGCCAGACCGTGAGCGTCAAACGCGATCCGATCCTCGATGGCCTCGAAGTGCCAGCCCAGGGAAGTGGCTTTGACGAAGAAGGGGAGTCGAGGCCGGACGACCAGGGCCGCTGAACGGAGGTTTCTGGGAGGCTTATTCGCGAGCGGCGGGCCGTCAGGCATGAGAATGGGCGTGCGGGGTTTTCTGCAACCCCAGGCTGGTTCCGGTGTTATCCTTACGCTGGATTTCACCGGCCGGAGACCATATGACCCGATCGACGGAAGGCGCATTGATCCGCAAGGCCAAGCAGGGAGATGGCGACGCCATCGAACTGCTCATCCGCTCGCATCAAACCGCCCTGTATGCCTTCATGCTCCGCATGACTGGGCGGCCTGAGACGGCGGAGGACATCGTGCAGGAGGCGTTCGTGCGCGTGCTGCGCAACCTCGATCGCTTCGACCCGCGCTTCCGCTTTTCGACGTGGCTGTTCACGATCGCCAAGCGCCTGTACATGAACCAGGTGCAGAAGCACGCGCCCAGCTTTGAATCGGAGCTGGTCGAGGTGTGGCAGGGGAAGGCCGATGCCCCGGAGGCTCCGATCGTGCATGCGGAGGTCCTTGCGAACGCACGGGGCGCCATCGACGAAGCACTCTTGACCTTGAATGCGCAGCAACGCGAGATCGTGCTGCTCTTTCATCAGCAGAACTGGCCGATCAGCGAGATTGCCGCGCATCTCGCGATGCCGGAAGGCACGATCAAGAGTCATCTGCACCGCGCCCGCAAGCGGATGCGGAAGGCGATTTCATCCAGCGCCCTGCGGCATCGCCAGGTCGAGGAGGTGTGGTCGTGAGAAGCTATCTCGACCGGCATCACCGTCCCGAGGATGATGGGCCGCATCGCTCGACTGAGCGGATGGGAAGCGGCGACCTGCACGGGCTTTCCACGCCGCTGCCCGCGCCTGATCTGACTGACCAGATTATGGGCCGGCTGGGCTACCAGCGCGTGAGCGAGCGCGCTGCCCGGCGGCAGCGAGCGCGAAGGCGGCTGGCCCGCACCGGGGCGCTCTTTTGCGCTGCGCTCGCCATCGCGGGCGGCATGCATTACTACACCCTGGGCCAGCGGGCTCGGCGGGCAGGCATGCCAACCATCCAAAACGCCGTCTCCGCTTCCCTCGAGGAGGGCACGCGAGCAGTCTCGGGCTTCTCGCGAGCGCTTCGCGACATGCTGACTCCCGATGTGGCGCCGGCGACCTTGCAACACGCTCCTTCGGCAGCGCCCCTTCAACCACCCGGGCCATTTTTCGAGTGGATGCCCGACAATGAGCCGCTTCACGTGTCCCGGGTCCGCTGGTCGGGCCTGCTGTGAGCGCGCGATGACATTCGCCGACATGCCTCTGGTCACGGGTGGGGTTGTGAGCTTGCTCGCAGCGGGCGCC
>DASWIR010000471.1:0-2538 GCA_036397575.1 Alteraurantiacibacter sp.
CCCATCGATATCAGCACGCCCAACCCGCGCGGCGCCAGCACCAGACCGGTATCGATCGCGTCATATCCGAACAGGCCCTGCAGCATCGGGGGCAACAGGGCCATGGTGGAGAAGATCACCGCGCCGACCGCGATCATACCCACCGCCGAAATGACGAAATTCCTGTCGGCGAACAGCTCGCGGTGGAACAATGGATGCCGGGCGGTCGCAAGGTGGATCGTGCCCACCCATGCAGCGGAGATCGCGCATCCCAGGTAAATCCAGGTTTCGACGGAGGCGAACCAGTCGACCTGGTTGCCGCGGTCGAGCAGCAGCTGGAGCCCTCCCAACGCCAGCGCGACCATGGCGAACCCGAACAGGTCGAAGCGCCTTTTCCTGATCTGGCGCGACGGCAATTGCGCGAACAGGATCGCCAGCGCCACGAGGCCGACCGGCAGGTTGACGTAGAAGACCCAGCGCCAGTTCCAATTCTCTGTCAGCCACCCACCGAGCACGGGACCGATAATGGGACCGATCATCGCGCCCATGCCCCAGATCGCGAGAACCTGGGGATGGCGGCTGCGGCGGGTGACGTCGAGCATGGAGCTTTGGGAGAGCGGCGCGATGAAGGCTCCGGCGACGCCTTGCAGCGCACGGAAGATCACCATCTCTTCGAGGCTCTGAGCGAGGCCGCACAGCATGGATGCGCCGACAAAGCCCACGACCGACCACAGGAACAGCCTGCGTGACCCGACACGGTCGGCCAGCCATCCTGTGATCGGCATGGCGATTGCCGAAGCGATGATATAGCTCGTCAGAACCCAGCTGATCATGTCCGGCGTGGCGCCGAGCGAACTCTGCATATGCGGAATCGCAACATTCGCGATGGTGATGTCGAGGACCTGCAGCAGGGAGGCGGTCATGATCCCGATCAGCAGAAGGCCACGATTGGCGACTGGCAGTTCGGCGACGTCGTCGTCTGGCGTAGACTGAGCGGCTGGCTTGCCGCCGGCCGGGGCGGCGGTGGAGGCCATCCGGCGCTAGCGCTTGCGTCCGTCGATGAAGACGGTCACTTCGCTGGAGAGCCCGGCGATCAGGCGTTGCCGAGGCCGCTCGTCGATCGCGATGCGTACCGGCACGCGCTGCGTCACCTTGACCCAGTTGCCGGTCGCATTTTGCGCGGGGAGGATCGAGAATTCACTGCCCGTTCCGGCGCCGATCGAAGCCACATGGCCCTTCAGCACGAGATCGGGATAGGCGTCGAAGCGGATTTCCGCAGGCTGGCCGGGCTTCATTCGGGTGAGTTCGGTCTCGCGGAAATTCGCCTCCACATAGCTCGATTCTTCGGCGACCAGCGTCAGGATAGGCAGATTGGGAAGGATTTGCTGGCCGGGCTGCAGGCGATCGGCTTGCGTCACACGGCCGTTTATCGGAGCGCGGATTTCAGTACGCCGCAAGTCCAGGTCTGCACTGTCCCGCTCGGCCTGGGCCACCGCGACACGCGGGTTTTGGCCGTTCTGTGCCTGCCCTTGGGCCAGCCTGGCGCGCGCTTCTTCCTGCTGTGCCAGCGTGAGCCGCAGCCGTTCTTCGGCCTGCGCTACTGCGTGTTCCGCGGCATCGAGATCGGCCTTGGTGGTGAAACCGCGCTCCCATAATGCCTGCTGGCGTGTGAGACGGCTTTTGGCGAAAGCGACGTCTTCGCGTGCGGCACTGATTTCCGCGCCGCTGAGGCTTGCATCGGCGGCGAGGGCCGAAACATCCGCGCGGGCATTGGCGATTGCGGCATCGGTTTCGGCGACACGCAGCCGGTAGGATTCGGGATCGATACGGAACAGAAGATCGCCGGCTTCGACCAGCTGATCTTCCTGCACCCGTACTCCCACGATCTTACCGCCCACCTCGGCGCTCACGGCCACCATATCCTGCTTCACATAGGCATTGTCGGTGGAGACCTGGCCCTGCAGGCTCTGCCAATAAGCGAATCCGGCGGCGAGCAGGAGCAACGGCACAGCCGCCATCAGCGCCAGCCGGCCGATGCGGCGCTGTGGTCTGCTTTCGCTTGCTGTCTCGCCTTGTCTGGCGATGGGATCGGCTTCTGCCACCCTTGTCCCCGTGTCCATTGCTCCCAGTCGTCCGGCCATTATAGGAAGTTAAGAGTGCAAACAATGAGCCAGGTCAAAGGAGGAAGCCGATGACGAAGCTCGAGAAAGCAGGCGGCTGCCAGTGTGGACGCGTGCGTTACCGGGCGATGGTGGATCCTGCCGAAGCCTATCTGTGCCATTGCCGAATGTGCCAGCGTGCGACCGGCGGTTTTGCAGCATCCTTTGCCCATCTTGCCCAAGCCGATTGCATCTGGGAAAGCGAGCCGGACTGGTACGAAAGTTCACCGATAGCAAAGCGCCCGTTCTGCTCCAAATGCGGCACACCCCTGGGGTTCCAGTTCAAGGAAGGCAGTGCCAACATGGATCTGACGGTCGGCAGTTTCGACGATCCGGCCGATTTCGTGCCCAAACATCATTTCGGCGCGGAGGCGCTGCATGAGGCCTGGCTCGATACAAG
>DASWIR010000472.1:0-3389 GCA_036397575.1 Alteraurantiacibacter sp.
TAGAGCGGCTCGCCCATGCCCATCATCACGATGTTTGTCAGCAGCCGGCCGTCGGCGGTGTACTCGACCTCGTCGTCGTCATCCCACTCGTGAGTCCCTGCGAAGGCAGGGACCGCGGGAGACGCAGTGCCATGCCGATCGAGGTCCCTGCCTTCGCAGGGACTCACGTCTTTCTTGATGCCAGGCTTGGGCCATTCGCCCAGCGCATCGCGGGCGAGCATCACCTGGCCTACGATCTCGCCGGGAGTGAGGTTCCTCACCAGCTTCATCGTGCCGGTGTGGCAGAAGGTGCAATTGAGCGTGCAGCCGACCTGGCTGGAAACGCACAAAGTCCCGCGATCGGCGTCGGGAATGAAGACCATCTCGAAATCGTGGCCATCGGCGGTGCGCAGCAGCCATTTGCGAGTGCCATCGGACGAATGCTGGGCCTCGACCACTTCGGGGCGGCCGATCACGAAACGCTCCTCCAGCCATGGGCGCATGGTCTTGGCGATGTCGGTCATCGCCTCGAAACCGGTCGCGCCCCGGTGGTAGAGCCAGTGGAACACCTGCTTGGCGCGAAGCCTGGCCTGTTTCGCATCGAGCCCTGCCTCGGCAAACAGTTCCGCGATGCGCGTTCTGGGCAGGCCGATCAGGTCCACGCGCCCATCGGTGCGCGGCGTGATGTCCCGCGCGACGGGGACTGCATCCACCTGTCCGGGGATCGGCATGAGAGCGGTATCGGCCATGATGTGGCGCATATAGGGTGAGGTGTGCTGCGACGCAAAATATCTCGGTGAAATGAGGCATCGCAGCGATCCATTGTGCAACCGGGCAAGAATAGGCCTGCAAATACAATCGGGCTTTGTCGCGCAGGATCGATTTGTCGCTCCTCCGCAACCGTTCGGCGTGCCGAGTGTTGCCGAAAAACATCAATAGTTTCGTTGTGTTAGGTTAATGAAACTCCCGTTCATCCAAACCATTCCAGCAATCCCGGCGCGGCAATGCGCCGCAGATTAACGATAATGGAGTTCTGGAATGAAAAAGGGTCTCGCACTTCTCGCCGCCACAGGTGTCGCGGCGATTTCCATGCCTGCCATGGCACAGGATAATGATGCCTTCACCGGCCCGCGCATCGAAGCACTGGCCGGGTGGGACAGCAGCCGTCCGGGCAGCACCGAAGACATCGACAATGCCGACGACATCGATCAGTCGATCGACGACATCGCCTATGGTGTGGGCGTGGGTTACGACTTTTCCATTGGTGGTGCGGTCCTCGGCGTCGAAGGCGAATGGATGGAGTCCAACGCCAAGACCGAGTTCGACACGACCGGCTTCACCACATTCGGCGTCGAGAATATCGAAACCGGCCGCGACCTCTATGTCGGCGCGCGTGCGGGCGTGCTCGTAACCCCGCAGATGCTGCTATACGCCAAGGGCGGCTATACCAATGGCCGCTACAACGTGCTGGCCACCGACAATACGACCGATATCGAGACGGATATCGACGTCGACGGCTGGCGTGCGGGCGCGGGCGCGGAATATGCCATTTCCGACAATATCTATGTGAAGGCCGAATACCGCTATTCGAACTACACCGAAGGCGAAGCCGAGGCCCCGAGCGGCGCGGAAAGCGACCGCTTCGACCTCGATCTCGACCGGCACCAGGTGGTCGCCGGCGTCGGCGTGCGATTCTAGGATCCGGACGCTCAGGCGATTTGCAGATCACGAAAGGGAGCGGATCGGGCGACCGGTCCGCCCCTTTCTTATGTTCTTTCTATCGTAGCCGCGCGCAGCCCACGGAAGCTGCATCGAGCGCGCTCGCGACCCCTTCGAGGCTGTAGCGGTCGGTGAAGTTGCGGCCGTTGCTGCTGCGCGCGCGCACCTGCATCGAGGTTGCGGAGCGCATCGCCGCCTGGATCGCCGCATCCATCCGCCGGTCCTCGCCCCATGCATCGCCGCCGCCGCCCGTGAGTTCGAATGAGCGATTGCCGATTATGAGCGTGACCGCGCCTGCGGGCGACAGCTTGCGCGAAAGCCGGATATGGAACTGCCCCCGAATGTCACGCTTCGGCCATGTGCCGACGCTGGCATAAGGCTGGTAGTCGCGGGTGTTGCGGCTGTCCTGCGCCATGGCGATGGCGTAGCAGCGCGGCGTGCCGGGATCGCGGAATGCGGCCCATGCGCCAAATACGCCAAGGCTGTCCTTGGCGGCGAGGGGCGTGGCAAGGGCGAGCAAGGCGAGCGAAAGGGTGGTGAGGCGCAGTCTCATCGCTTCCACCCTAGGCTTGCGGATAGGTGATCGCGACCACTTCCCATTCCTTTTCCCCGCCGGGAAGGCGCACGGTTCGCAAATCGCCGATGGCCGCGCCGCGCAGAGCCCGGGCGATCGGCGCACTCCAGCCTACCTTCCCGCCCGATGCATCCTGTTCGTCATCGCCCACGAGGGTAAGCATGCGCCGCTGATCGTTTTCGTCGGCGACGGTGACAGTCGCGCCGAACCAGGCGCGGCTCTTGTCCGGTTGCTGCCCCGGATCGATCACGCGAGCTGCCTTCATCTTCTTCGCCAGATGCGCCAGCTCGCGGTCGATCTCGCGCATCCGCTTGCGGCCATAAATATAGTCACCATTCTCGCTGCGGTCGCCATTGCCCGCGGCCCAGCTCACGACGGCGACGATTTCCGGCCGTTCCGTGCCGAGCAAATGGTCGTAACGCTCCTTGAGCGCGGCGAGGCCTGCCGAAGTGATGGGGTTGTCGCCCTGAGACATATCCATGCGGTTAGTACCGCGGCGGCACTCAGCGCAAGAAGCTGCTGACGCCGCGGGGCTGGCCGTGAGTTGCCAGCTCTGGATGCATCGCCTCATAGACCACGGCATTTTCCAGCACGCGCTGGACGTAATTCTTGGTCTCGAAGATCGGGATGCTCTCGATCCAGGTCAGCCAGTCGACGCGGCCCGTGCGCGGATCGCCATTGGCGCGCAGCCACTTGTTCACATTGCCCGGGCCCGCATTGTAAGCCGCTACGGCCAGCGGATAGCTGCCATTGTAATAGCTGAGCATGCGGCGGAAATAGCCGCTGCCGAGGCGGATATTGTACTGCGTATCCTCCATCAGCGAAGCGGAGAGATACTGGATCCCTTCCTTGCCCGCCTGCTCGCGCGCGGTGCCGGGCATGAGCTGCATGAAGCCGCGCGCGCCCGCATGGCTGATACGGTAGTCGTCGAATTCGCTCTCCTGCCGGGCGATGGCGTGGACCATCGTCCAGTCGGACCCGCTCGGCGTTTGCACGGTCGGGAAGCCGACCTGGGAGAAGCCCTCCAGGCTCTTTTCCGGCGCGATCCGGCCGATCACGACAGCCAGTTCCGGGAGATGCAATTGCTGGGCGAGTTCGGAGACCATCACCATTTCGG
>DASWIR010000473.1:0-3498 GCA_036397575.1 Alteraurantiacibacter sp.
ATCTTTCCGCTCGGCTCGTGCACGATGAAGCACAATCCGCGCCTCAACGAGAAGATCGCGCGGATGCCCGGCTTCCTCGATTGCCACCCGCTGCAGCCCGAGAGCACTGTGCAGGGCGCGCTCGGCGTAATCGACGAGCTGGCGCATTGGCTGCTCGAACTCACCGGCATGCATACGGTGGCGATGAGCCCCAAGGCCGGCGCGCATGGCGAATTATGCGGTATATTGTGCATTCGCGCGGCGCTGGAGGCGCGCGGCGATCCCCGTGAAGTCGTTCTGGTGCCGGAAAGCGCACATGGCACAAACCCGGCGACGGCGGCTTTTGCGGGTTACCGGGTCGAGAATATCCCGGCGACCGCTGAAGGGCGGGTCGATCTCGATGCCCTGAAACAGCGCCTCGCGCCCGACGTCGCCGCGGTGATGATCACCAACCCCAACACCTGCGGTCTGTTCGAGCCGGAAATGAAGGCGATTTCCGACGCCGCCCACGCCTCCGGCGCGCTGGTCTATTGCGACGGGGCCAACCTTAACGCCATTCTCGGCAGGGTGCGGCCCGGAGATCTCGGCGTGGATGCAATGCATATCAACCTGCACAAGACCTTCTCCACCCCGCATGGCGGGGGCGGGCCCGGTTCGGGTCCGGTCGTGCTGTCGGAAGCACTCGCCCCCTTCGCTCCCCTGCCCTTCGTCCGCAAGATGGATGGCGGGTTCGAGCTGATCGAGGAAGAGGACGGCGCCGGCGCCGCGCCCCAGAGCTTCGGCCGTATGACGGCTTTCCACGGCCAGATGGGCATGTTCACTCGCGCGCTCGCCTATATCCTCAGTCATGGCGCGGACGGGCTGCGACAGGTCTCGGGCGACGCCGTGCTGGGTGCCAATTACCTGCTGAGGAGCCTCGACGACGTGCTCGACGCGCCGTTCGGCGCGAGCGGGCCGTGCATGCACGAAGCACTGTTCAGCGACGGAAGCTTCGCCAAGGGTATCTCCACACTCGACGTCGCCAAGGCGCTGATCGACGAGGGCTTCCACCCGATGACGATGTATTTCCCGCTCGTCGTCCACGGCGCGATGCTGGTCGAGCCGACCGAGTGCGAAAGCAAGCAGGCCCTCGACCAGTTCATCCTTGCGCTGCGCTCTATCGCCGAGCGCGCGCGGGCGGGCGACGAGAGCTTGCACCAGGCCCCTCAGCTCGCCCCGCGCCGGCGGCTGGACGAGGCGCAGGCCGCACGATCTCCGAAACTGGTCTGGAAGGGCGAAGCGGGAACATCCAGATAATCAGTGTGCATCTGCAGCATTGATGCTGCATTGCAACAAAGTTCTTGGTCATTTGCGCAACAAGGTTACGATGGCGATGTGGGCGTCTCCTCTTCCTTGATTCTCATCGTCCTGGCCTTGCTGGCGGCAGGGGCAGCGGCAGGATTCGCTGCCGGATTGTTCGGGATCGGCGGCGGTTTTGTGGTGGTGCCGGCCTTGATGCTGATACTGCCCTCCATCGGGGCGGAAAGCCTGCCGTTGACGCATATAGCCGTCGGTACATCACTGGCGACGATCATCTTCACATCGATTCGGTCGACTCAAAGCCATGCGGCGCGCGGGGCGGTCGATTTCTCGGTGCTCAAAAGCTGGGCGCCCTGGGTGGTGCTGGGCACGGGTCTGGGTGCGGTAATCGCCCGCTTCATCTCGAGTTCGGAACTCGCGCTGATCTTCGGATTGGGCGTTCTGGGCTTTGCCGTCCATTTCCTCCTCCCGGCCCGGCGAGGAGAACCAGTGCTCGCAGCAATGCCGGACGGGCTGTCGCGCGTAAGTCTTGCAAGCATGCTGGGCACGGTCTCCGCATTGCTCGGCATAGGCGGGGGCACCATTGCAACGCTGGTGATGACCATGTGCGGCACGCCGATCCACCGCGCCATCGGCACGGCCGCCGGTATGGGCGCGATCATCGCTGTGCCCGGGACGGTCGGGTTCCTGCTCATCGGAATGAACGAGCCCAACCTGCCATGGGGATCGGTCGGCTTTGTCAACTTTCCGGCGGCCATCGCCCTCGTCATTTCGTCCGTACTCTTCGCGCCGCTGGGCGTGGCAACCGCGCACCGGCTCAGCCCCGCCGTGCTGCGGGCCTTTTTCGGGGCTTACCTCGTGGTGGTTGGAGTGACGATGATCACCAGATTTTAGTTCAGGAAGGAGTAGCCCATGTTTGCTGATCGCAGATCGTTTCTCGCCGGCGCGGGTATTGCCGCCGGGATGAGTTCGGTGCCGGTGTTTGCACAGCAGGGGGCAGTCAAACCGCTCGCTGCGGAGACATCGGCCTTCGGCCCGGCTGCGGGCCAGGCCCTGCTCAGCCGAAACGAAAACCCGTACGGTCCCGCTCCCTCGGCCCTGCAGGCAATCGCCGATACCGCCAATATGGGATGCTATTATGCAGATCGGGGCGTGGCCCGGTTAAGGGACATGATCGCCGAACGTCACGGCGTATCGCCCAGGCAGGTGGTCATCGGCAGCGGTTCGACCGAAATCCTCTCCGCCATTGCGCTCGCTTGGGGCCAGGAAGGGGCGATCCTGTGCCCTGACCTGTTCTGGGATACTACGGTGCAATATGGCGAGCGTCAGGGAGCGAAAGCGGTGCGCGTGCCGCTGGCGCCGGATATGGGCGTTGACCTCGGCGGCATGGAGGCGGCCATCGGCGATGGCGTCTCGCTGATCCAAATCTGCAACCCCAACAATCCCACCGGCATGGTGATCGACAACGCCGCCTTGCGCGCCTTCGCGACTAAGGTCATCCCGCATGCCACTCTGCTGGTCGACGAGGCCTATAACGAGCTGACCGACGATCCGTCGGGCAATTCGCTGGTCGATCTCGTCCGGGCCGGCGAAGACGTCATCATCTGCCGCACCTTCTCCAAAATCTACGGCATGGCGGGCATGCGGGTCGGCTATGCCATCGCCAGCGAAGCGAACGCGGAGCGCATCGGCGGGTACCTGATGAGTTTCGGCGGCAATGTGTCCGGGCTGGCCGGCGCGATCGCCAGCTACAACGACGCGGCGTTCCTTGCCCAGTCGAAAGCGATGATCCTCGAAGGCCGGCAAATGATTCTCGACGCCGTAGGTAAGGCCGGGCTGACCGCGCTGCCCTCGCAGACCAATTTCGTCTATGTCGAAGTGCCCGATGCGGATGCGGTGCAACAGGCCATGGCGTCCCGCAACATCTCGATCAGAGGCGCTTACGGCCCCTGGAAGCAATACTCGCGGGTCAGCACCGGCAAGATCGAGGATGTGGCGCGCTACGCGGCCGCCCTGCCGGAAATCATGGGCGAACTGACCGGATAGGTGTCTGGGAGTTGGCCGCGCGTTCCCGATGACATGTTTTTCGGCCAGGCCCCCCTTGCCCGATCGGTCAATTGCGTCCGGTCTGCCGCATATTCCCGATCAGCCTGCGGCCGCCGAGCAGCAATCCGATAAGGCATAGCAGCGACACGCCCAGCATCGGCGGAACCACCACGA
>DASWIR010000474.1:0-2401 GCA_036397575.1 Alteraurantiacibacter sp.
TGCCACTCGAAGACCTGCAACTTTTGAACGAATGGGCCGGGCGCACTTTCGCCTAGCCCCTTGCCCGCTCACTGGCCGCTTGTGGCCCAGCATAGGAGACGCCGACATGACTAAACCCTCTTTCATTCGTTCCGGACATGGTTACGAGAACCATTCGACCGAGGGCCGTTGCACTGCCTTTGATGGCTTCCAGATTATCGCCGCGCCGCTTCACCAAGAGGGCGAAGGCTGGCAGGCCGCATTCGGTAACGAGGCTCGCGAATCCCGCATCTATCGCCGGGCCAGCGGTAATGGGACCGACTACGGAAGCCATGCAATCAAGCTGGCCCGAGCTGCAAGCGAGTATGACCACGACCTTTACTTGCTGATGCACCACGGCGGGGGCCGGGAAGTCTGGCGCATTCCTCGCTTTTGGGACGGCGGCGACCTAGAGGCCTCAATCGTCGCCATGCCGGAACGCCTGCAATATTCGCTGCTCTATACCATGTGGACGATGGCCAGGGACTCCCGCGACCAAGCCCAAACGGAAACCCGCCAGGCATGGGCGCAAGCCATCGTGGATGGCCGCATCAGCAAGAAGCGGGCAACCAAGTTTCGCGGCCCTGTTGTCGAGATCATCCCTCAATGGGAGATCGATTTGAAGGCCAAGGCGGGAGCCCGCGCCGACGCCTGACAACCCGGCAACTGTGCCGATGAATAGGAGATAGATTGATGAAAGCCCTGCCCTTCCCGCTGGTCTACGATGCCGACGACACCCGCCTCTATTTGAACGATAGCGCCGAAAGCGACGTGCTGCCGACCGTGGCTTGGTTGGATGACAATTGCGAGCCTGAAACCAATGACGCACAAGGCCAGTACATCGCTAAGGCCGCAAACGCCTATCCGGCCCTTCTGGCCTATGTCGAGCAAATGGCCCGCATGACGACGCCGGGCGACCTGCTCGCGGAATGGGCGCTTGCTCACCCTGGAGAAGAACTGATCTCTGATGACGATCCCGTTAACTTCAAGATCATGAACGTCGAAAGCCGCCAAGGCGCGATGGTTACTGATTTGATCGAGGAAGCCCGCAAACTTCTGGCTTAGCGATACGTTTTGTATCTACCGGCGATTGTGCCACCGAAGAGGAAAACGACGATGAACACCCCGCAAAGCATCGATTGGGAGCGCATAGCCCGCCGTGAAGGCTGGGAGGTTGTCGAGTTCGACCCCAACCCGACCCATGACGACGCGCCCGTCCAGCCCTGCCTGTTTCATCGGGACCAGGACCGCATCTGGCCCATTGATGATTGGGAGGGCGCTGCCCGCGATCTGGGCATTGATGACGACGAAGCTCGCGAAATTCTAGCCGCCGCATAGCCTACCCCGGCCCGCCGGGTTGGCGGGCAACCCCTTGTCGATTGTGACACCCTAGAGGAACCCCGCCATGAAGTTCATTTCAACCAAGCAAGCCCTTGCTCGTATCAACAAGCTCCGGTTGCAGCTCGCATCGGAAACCGACCCGGCGACACGCGCCGATCTGAACGCGGAGATTCGTCGCCTCAACCGGGACGCCGGCGCTATCGAAGCGCGGAGCACCTACCGGGCGAAGCTGGCCGACTTGGGCCGGAACATGATGGGAGCTTACTGATGGACGCTCTTTGGTGCGAGACGTGCGGCGAGGCCGAACAGGAGGTTCACACCGAACACGCCGGTCTGTGTGGCGACTGCTTCGGCGCCAGTTTGGCGCAGGTAATCGAAGAAGCCACTGGCGACCGCTTCTGCGGGCACCCGTATTACCTGGACGGCAAAGTCGTGGGCCTGTGTCTCCAGATGAGTGGCACTGAGCACGTGCATGGAGTCATTACAGGAGCCTGACCTGTTGCAGCCTCTAGGCCGGTTCGCCGCGCCTAGATACGGCAACAGCCGACCGACAAACCCCCGGCCGAATGTGGCCCCTGAAACGGAGATACGACCATGAATAAGATGATGACCCCCGCCGAAATCGACGCCTTCTCGGTTGATCTGGACCGCTTTCTCGATCTGCCGCCCCTGCCCCGCGTCAAGCACAACGGGCCGTTCTCGAAGCGCCCGGAAGGCCGCGCACGCCGCACCGAGCGCCGCCAGGTGCGCGCCCGCAAGATGGACTGGATCAACTCCTAATGGCCCGCCCTTCGATCAAAACGCGCTGCGTCGCTGACACCTACGCCGACAAATCGTGCGAGCGTATCGCGGAATTCTCTGCGCCAAATGGCAAGGGCGGTTTGATCGCCATTCGCCAGAACAGTGACGGCACCGTGACCGTGCATGTCTATCGCCTTGATGATGGCGTCGAGGTTGTCGCCTCCGCCGATCATATGACCGTCGCCGCATAGCGCGGCACAACCCCCGGCCAAGTGTGGCCACGTATCGGAGACTACCAATG
>DASWIR010000475.1:0-3483 GCA_036397575.1 Alteraurantiacibacter sp.
GCAGAGATGCAGCGCGTCGCCCGGTTTCGGCGCAAGGGAGATACAAGAGAACAGCAGCCGGTCCCCCCGGCGGCAGGCGATCTCGCGTGCAGTGAGGCGGCTCCCTTCCATCGCGCGCCGGACTAGGCCAAAGGTACGCAAGCGACAAGCGAGGGAGAGATGCGATGGCCATTCCGCAACTGACCGAGGGCGAACGCGATGCGGCGCTTGGCGAGCTTTCCGGCTGGCAATTGCGCGAGGATGGCCTGGCCATCTGCCGCGAGTTCAAGTTCCGCAATTTCAACGAAGCATTCGGTTTCATGACGCGGGTGGCGCTGCTTGCCGACAAGCAAGACCATCATCCCGAATGGTCCAATGTCTACAACCGCGTCGCGATCACCCTCACCACGCATGATGCCGGCGGACTGTCGGCACGCGACGTGAAGCTCGCCAAGGCGATCGGGGAACTGCTCTGATGGGAAGTTGGGTGGCGCTGCTGCGAGGGGTGAATGTCGGAGGCAACAACAAGCTGCCGATGAAGATATTGCGCGCTTTGGCTGAAGGCGAAGGGTTCGGCGCGGTGCGAACCTATATCGCCAGCGGTAATCTCGTATTTGAAAGCGATCTCGGCGAGGCGGAGATTCGCGAAAAGCTCGAGACCGCGATCGAGCGAGAATACGGCAAGCGGCTGGGAGTGATCGTACGCAGCGGCGCAGAAATGGCCGATGCGCTGGCCCGCAATCCCTTTTCCGACATGCCGAGCAATAAGGTGGTGGCGATCTTCACCGATGGCGAAGTTTCCGCCGAAGGCTTGCGTCACCAGGTGGATGAGGAGGTGATCGCAGGGAAACGCGAGATTTTCGCCTGGTATCCCTCTGGGCAAGGGCGCTCCAGGCTGGGCATTCCCGCGGGCAAGGACGGCACGGCGCGCAATATGAATACGGTCGCGAAGCTCGCGGAGATGGCGGCGGAAGCGGGCTAGTACTGCTGCTGCTGCGGACCTTTCAACCGAGCACGGACGGATCGTCTTGTCTCCGATGGCGGTCACGGCCGGCACACTCTCCGGTCGCTTGCAAAGCGCCTTTCCTACACGGCCCTTTCTGGCTAGCCCGGCTTCGGCTCTTTCCAATCGTAGATCGTCAAGCTGGACCGATGTGGCTTTCGCAGGCCGTGGCATCCGCCGCTTCCGGAAGGTCACACTCCGAACGCTGCCTGGCACCGATTACGCGAAATATCACTATTGTTTTCAATGATCTGAGTCTATTGCTCCTATGGAAAGTCACAAAGTTTCGCACGCCGTTCCGCGTCAACCTTTTGGTGACAACGGACCATTCGAATGCATGCCCGACCGAAGCCCGCGGATGCTATTTGTACTCCGATGCGTCATGCGCCTTGGCCAGCAATCTGGCGCGGCGGCGGAGTTTGCCCGGCATCCACTTGGCGGCGAAGCGCATCTTCTCTGCGGTCTTGCCGACGATATAGTGCAGCCGGTCGCCATGAACCGCTTCCCAGGCCGCACCCGCCACGACTTCCACCGGCGTGAATTCCAGCCCCGCTTCGATCACAGCCTCGCGGATCGGGGTGTTGCGGCTTCTGTTGGGCGGATGCATCAGGAGCGGGGTATCGATGAAGCTGGGCATCAGCGAGCGGACCCTGATCCCTTCCGCGCCCCATTCCGCATCGAGGCTTTCGGTCATCGAGCGCACGCCCGCCTTGGTCGCGCCGTAGACGCTCTGATTGGCCATGCCATATAGCGCGGCAGCGCTTGCGGTGTTGAGCAGGCAGCTGCCAGGCGCCGTGGCCTTGAGATGGGGATAGGCGGCCTTGGCGCCATAGAACACGCCGCGAAGGTTCACATCGAGCAGCGCGTCGAGTTCCTCATGGCTGATTTCGGACAGCGGGCCGCCCGCCGGAAGTCCCGCATTGTTTGCCAGCACGTCGATCCGCCCGCCGGCGGCAACGGCAAAGTTCCTGAGTGCACTTTCCCAGCCTTCGCGGTCGGTCACGTCGAATTTGTGCGAATAGGAATAGCCGCCGGGCAGCAGCGCCTCGGTCTCCTTCATACCCTCTTCGTTGAGATCGCCGAGGCCGACGAACCAGCCTTCATTCCCGAATCTCTGCGCGATGGCACGGCCGATCCCGCTTGCCCCGCCGGTGATGAAAATCGCGCGCCGCTCCCTCATACCCGTTCCTCCACAGGGCAGGACTAGCGCGGCGGCGCGCCCTTGTCAGCACGGGTCAGCCGCCGGATGTTTCGGAAAGCCCTTCCACGAAGTCCGCGCCTTCCACGATCTGCGCGGTCGATGGTTCCAGCGCATCGCCGACGGGTTCCGCCCGCCCGCCCACGCAGGTGGCGAGGAAATTCTCCGCCACCGCCATGAAGGCGATGCTGTTGGTCGGCTTGGCGAAGCCGTGGCCTTCATCGGGATAGAGCACGTAGGTGACGGGAATCCCCGCTTCTTTCATCGCCGAGACGATCTGGTCGCTTTCCGACTGCTTCACGCGCGGGTCGTTCGCACCCTGGCCTATCAGCAGCGGCTTCACGATATCGTCTGCCTTGTAGAGCGGGCTGCGCTCCTTGAGCAGGGCGAGGCCTTCGGGCGTGTTGGGGTTGCCCATCCGCTCGTGGAACTGCTTCACCAACGGTTCCCAATAGGGCGGAATGGTTTCCAGCAGAGTCTCGAGATTCGACGGGCCGACGATATCGACGCCGCAAGCGAACTTCTCGGGCGTGAAGGTGAGGCCCGCGAGCGTGGCGTAACCGCCATAGGAACCGCCCATGATCGCCACTTTGTCGGCCTGCGCGATGCTTTGAGCGATGGCCCAGTCGGTCGCATCGATCAGATCGTCGTGCATCCTGGCGCCCCATTCGAGGTCGCCCGCGCTGATGAAGTCCTTGCCGAAGCCGGTCGAGCCGCGGAAATTGACGCTGAGCACCCCGTAGCCGCGATTGGCCAGCCACTGGTGCGCGCTGCTGAACCCATAGGTGTCGCGCGCCCACGGTCCGCCATGGACGAACAGCACCATCGGCACCGGCGCGTCGGGCACGCCGTCTGCATTGTCGTCGCTGCCCGGCGGTAATGTCAGGTAGCTCGGCAGGGTCAGGCCATCGCGTGCCTTGATTTCGACTGGATGCATCGGTTGCAGCGGGGCGCCCCTGAGTTCCGGCCGCGTGACATAGAATTCCTCCAGCGTGCCGGCCTCGCGATCATAGATCAGCGTGCGGGTCGGTGCGATGAGCGGATCGTTCCACACGATCCACTTACTGTCGTCGTCGGTGCGGGACTGGACGCCGAAATCGCCCTCCAGCTGCGTGCGCAGCCAATCGAGCGAGGCCTTCACATTCGGATCGAGCGCGGTCCATTCGGTTCGCAAATAGTTGACCGAGTAGGCTTCGACCTCGCCGGTCTGCGGATCGCGCATCGTGCCGCCGATATCCGCACGCGGATCCTCGGCGATAACGCGCCTCTCGCCAGTCTCGGTGTTCTCCGCGATCAGCGCGGC
>DASWIR010000476.1:0-2987 GCA_036397575.1 Alteraurantiacibacter sp.
CCCATTGGCGAGGAACTGGGTGAAGACAATGCCGCTCGCGCCGCGCTGGTGCGCAGCGAACTCGAAGCCAGTGGCTACGATTTCTCCGAACAATACCCACCGCTGGTCAACATATTCGGCATCGTCGGGCTATTGCTCGTAATGGGGATGCTTTCGGCGCTGACTTACGGCTCGGTGGCGGCGCTGCTCTCGGAAATGTTCCCGCCCAAAATCCGCTACAGCTCGATGTCGATCCCCTACCATATCGGTGCGGGATATCTCGGCGGTTTCCTGCCGCTGATCGCCGGCTATATCGTGGCAACCACCGGCAATGCCTTCGCCGGCCTGTGGTATACATGGGTGGTGGTGGCCTTCGGCGTACTCGTGGCATGGTGGGGCCTCCCGTCCGGCCCGCCGCGCGATTTCGCCGATGACATCTGAACCCGGTCGAACACTCCGGCTCCACCGCGACGCCGATGCGCTTGCGGCGAACTGGCGCACGCTTGACGCAATGTCGGGCGCGGCCAGCGCTGGCGCAGCGGTCAAGGCCGACGCCTACGGCATAGGCGTGGACTTCGCCGTTCCGGTGCTGCGAGACGCCGGCTGCGGCACTTTCTTTGTGGCTCACTGGAGCGAGGTCGCGAATGTCGTCGCGCATGTGCCGGGAAATCGAATTTCGGTTCTTCACGGCCCGCTGACCGGTGAGGACTGCGCCTATGCCCGCGCCACCGGCGCCCGCCCCGTAATCAACAGCCTCTACCAGGTGAAGCTGTGGCTTGAGAGCGGCGGCGGGCCTTGCGACCTGATGGTCGACACCGGGATCAACCGGCTCGGCCTCGCACCGGAAGAGACCGGCGACCCACTCATTGCGCGGCTCGCGATCGATACGATCATGTCGCATCTTGCCTGCGCGGACGAAGAGCATCCGCTCAATGCGAAACAGCTCGCCGCCGCGCACGAGATCTTCGCCGCGCTGCCCGCGAAGCGCCGCAGCCTCGCCAATAGCGCCGGCATCGCCCTGGGCGCGGACTATGCCTTCGACCTCACGAGACCGGGCATATCGCTCTATGGCGGCTCGCAGGTGCCCGCACTCGAAAGCGCAATCCGCCAGGTGGCGTTTCCCGAAGCAGCGATCATCCAGCGCCATGTGCTGAAGGCGGGCGACAGCACCGGCTATAACGCCCAATTCACCGCCAAGAGCGACATGGAAGTTGCCACCATCTCTATCGGTTATGCCGACGGTTTCCTGCGCTGCTGGACCGGCAAGGCGGTGCTGCGCCACGAAGGCGCTGAATTGCCGGTGCTCGGCCGGGTCTCGATGGACATGGTGGTGGTGGACGTTTCCGCCGCGCCGCAGCTCAGAGAGGGCGACTGGATTTCCATTCCTTACGGCCTTCCAGAAGCTTCCGCAGTCAGCGGCCTGTCCCAATATGAACTGCTCACCGGATTGAGCCGGCGATTCGCCCGCTGAACCGCTCGAATCGGATTTGTTGCGCTGCACTTGCTGCAAGTGCTAAGCGCAGCAAATGAAGTTAACGAGCTGAGGATCGGCGCAATGGGCAGGCACACTCGCAAGGATGGCGAAAGCATCGTCATCAAGAAATACGCCAACCGCCGTCTCTACAACACGGACACCTCCAGCTACATCACGCTGGAAGACCTGGCCCGGATGACGCGCGAAGGCGTGGATTTCCAGGTGGTCGACGCCAAGACGGGCAAGGACATCACCCATTCGATCCTCACCCAAATCATCATGGATGAGGAAGCGAGCGGGGAGCAGATGCTCCCGGTCAGCTTCCTGCGCGACCTGATCTCGCTTTACGGCAATTCGATGCAGTCGATGATGCCGCATTATCTCGAAGCGAGCATGGAGAATTTCCGCTCCAACCAGGCCAAGTTCCAGGACGCCTTCAAGAAGAGTATGGGGCCCGACGCCTTCGCCAAGCTGGCCGAGACCAACATGGCCATGTTCAGGGCGGCGACCGATGCTTTCATCCCGAAGAATCAGGGCAAGTCCGCCAGCTCCGCAGAAGAGCAGCAGGAAAGCGAACTCGACGCGCTGCGCCGCCAGATGACGGAAATGCAGAAGAAGCTCGACTCGCTCGGCGACTAGGGCTCTCCGGTCCGTCGCGCTCGACACGAACCGTGAGGCGCCTTAGGGCGCCCGAAATCCATCAGCTGCAGGTTTTCGAATGTCCGCCATCCGCCATGCCCTGAACGTCAAGCGCGAAGACGATTTCGCGCAATGGTACCAGGAAGTGATCAGTGCCGCCGAAATGGCCGAGGAATCGGGTGTGCGGGGCTGCATGGTGATCAAGCCATGGGGCTACGGCATCTGGGAGCGAATCCAGCGCCTGATGGATGCGCGGATCAAGGCGGCGGGCGTCTCCAACGCCTATTTCCCGCTGTTCATTCCGCTCGGCAATTTCGTCCGCGAAGCCGCCCATGTCGAGGGTTTCGCCAAGGAAATGGCGGTCGTCACCCATCACCGGCTGATCGCCGACGGGAAGGGCGGTCTGATTCCGGATCCGGAAGCGAAGCTGGAAGAGCCGCTGGTCGTGCGTCCGACTTCCGAAACGATCATCGGCGACGCGATGAGCCGCTGGATCCAGTCGTGGCGTGACTTGCCGCTGCTGCTCAACCAGTGGGCCAATGTGGTGCGCTGGGAAATGCGCACGCGCATGTTCCTCAGGACCAGCGAGTTCCTCTGGCAGGAGGGCCACACCGCGCACGAGACGCGCGAGGATGCGATGGCGGAAACGCTGCGGGCGCTCGAAATGTACCGCGCCCATGCCGAGGAAGAACTCGCCATTCCGGTGATCGCGGGCGAGAAACCAGAGAACGAACGTTTCCCCGGCGCCCAGGGCACCTGGTCGATCGAGGCGATGATGCAGGACGGCAAGGCGCTGCAGGCCGGCACTTCGCATTATCTCGGCACCAGCTTCGCCGAGGCCGCCAATATCCGCTTCCAGGACCGGGAAGGCGGGCAGCAGCTGTGCCACACGACC
>DASWIR010000477.1:0-7415 GCA_036397575.1 Alteraurantiacibacter sp.
ATGCGAACCGCTGGCTGAGCTCGTCCTTGCCGACGTGCTCGTGCCCGGCGAAACGCGCCCGCTTGTTGTTCTCGACCAGGTGACCGATCCGCACAATCTCGGAGCGATCATACGATCCGCCGCCGCCTTCGGTGCCGCCGCCATCGTCACGCAGGACCGGCACGCCCCGCCCGAATCCGGCGTGGTCGCCAAATCGGCTTCGGGCACGCTCGAAATCCTGCCCTGGGTAAGGGTCGTGAACCTCTCTCGCACCCTGGAAGAGATCGCCGAGGCAGGATACTGGCGCGTGGGGCTCGCGGGCGAATCCGAGACATTGCTGGCCGATGCCCTGCCCGTCGGCCCGGTGGCGCTGGTGCTTGGCGCGGAAGGTGAAGGACTGCGGCAGAATGTCGCGGCACATTGCGATGCACTCGCGCGCCTGCCGATCTCGCCGGAGGTCGAAAGCCTCAATGTTTCCAATGCCGCGGCGATCGCCCTTTACTCGATCGCAACGCGATAGAGCCAAACTGACCAGCAACAGGGATATGACGATGAAAATCCAGCACAAGTTCCGCATGGCTGCGCGCATCGCGGCCGCTGGGGCGGCAGCCATGCTGCTTTCCGGCTGCTTCCTCTCGCCCGGCAAGTTCGATGCAGCGCTCGATTTGAGGCAGGATGGCGGCTTCTCCTTCCAGTATCGCGGGCAGATCTACCTGATGGCGCTCAGCGAATTCGCGAAATTGGCCGATGCGGCCGACAAGGACGAGTTCGAGGCCTATTGTTTCGACGACGAAACCTATGAAGACCGCGAATGCACCGCTGAAGAAACCGCCGAGCAGCGCAGTGAATGGGAAGAAAAGCAGGCCAAGGACGAAGGCGAAAGCGAAGCGATGATGGCCATGCTGGGCGGGATCGACCCGGGCGATCCCGAGGCTGCGGCCGAACTGGCCAAACGGCTCGAGAAGCAACGCGGCTGGCGCAAGGTCACCTATTCCGGCGATGGATTGTTCGAAGTCGATTTCGCGATCGCCAGCCGCATCGACCACGACTTCGCATTCCCGACCATCGAACAGTTCCCCATGGCGAACTTCTTCGTCGTCGCCACGCGGCGGCAGGACGGCGCGGTGCGGATCGACGCTCCAGGCTTCGCTCAGCAGGCGGGTTCCAACCCGATGCAGGGCTTTATGTCAGGGATGGCCGGGTTCATGGCAGCTGGCGAGGATAGCAAGGAAGACCTGCCCAAGATCCCCGAGATGGAAGGCACGTTCCGCATCGTCACCGATGGCGAGATTCTTGCCAACAATACCAATGAAGGGCCGGTCGCAATGACCAATGGCCGTCAGCTGAGCTGGGAAATCAGCAAGCGGACGCAACAGCCACCAATGGCACTGATCCGCCTCGCCAACTAAGCCGCCAAAGCAAAGGGGCCGGTGCATCGCTGCAACCGGCCCCTTTATGCGTTCCCCGCTCGCGGGGAGACAGTCCCTGAATGTCAGGCCGTGGTCAGTTGACCGAGTCCTTCAGGCCCTTCCCGGCCTTGAACTTGGGCTGGTTCGAAGCTTTGATCGTCATCGGCGCTCCGGTGCGCGGGTTGCGGCCGGTCGAAGCCTTGCGACGAGCGACCGAAAACGTGCCGAAGCCAACCAGGCGAACTTCGTCGCCCTTGGAAAGGGCACGCTGGATGGAATCGAAAACGCCTTCGACTGCCTTGGTCGCATCGCTCCGGGACAGCCCGCTCGAATCCGCTACGGCACCGATCAGCTCGTTTTTGTTCATGGTCTAAGACCCCCTCATAATCTTGTTTGTCGGACGAATTTTTTGGAATCGCCAGGCGATGGCGCGAATTGAGCGAGTTTTGGTGCGCGAGTCAAAGACAAATCCGGCTCAAAGCGGCGGTTTATCGCGACTTTCGGTCCACCGGGATGGTTACTCGCGCGCCAATCCGCAAGCAGCGGACTAATATGCACCATAATGACGCAACACGCGCAGCGCACCGCACACCGAGTCGGCGCGCAGGCGCTATCGCACGAGAATCAGAACCTAATGCGCGGTCGCAGCGCCGGTGCCGCCCATGGACGGCGGCGCCGGTTGGCTCGCCAGATCGTCAGCCTCGGTCCATTCGATCGGCGCGGGCAAAGCGGTCAGGGCGCGTTCCAACACCTCGTCGACATGGCTCACTGGCACGATCTCCAGTCCTTCCTTCACATTCGCGGGAATCTCGGCCAGGTCCTTCTCGTTCTCTTCGGGAATGAGCACTGTCTTGATCCCTCCGCGAAGCGCGGCGAGGAGCTTTTCCTTGAGCCCGCCGATCGGCAGCACGCGCCCGCGCAGCGTGACCTCGCCGGTCATCGCCACATCGGGCCGCACCGGGATGCCGGTAAGCGTCGAGATAATCGAGGTCACCATGCCGACACCCGCACTCGGCCCGTCCTTGGGCACTGCGCCTTCGGGCAAGTGAATATGGATGTTCTTGCGCTGGAAGATCGACGGCTTGATGCCATAGGCCGGCGCGCGCGCCTTCACGAAGCTGAAGGCGGCGGCGATGCTCTCGGTCATCACATCGCCGAGCTTGCCGGTGGTCTTGATCTCGCCCTTGCCCGGTGTGGTGACGCTCTCGATGGTTAGCAATTCGCCGCCCACCTCGGTCCAGGCGAGGCCCGTAACCGCACCGACCTGCGCCTCTTCCTCACCCATGCCGTGCTTGAACTTGCGCACGCCGGCAAACTCGCCGAGGTTCTCGGGCGTGATGGCAAGGCCGGTCACTTCCTTCTCGAGGATCTTGCGCAGTACCTTGCGCGCCAGACGCGCGATCTCGCGCTCCAGCGTGCGCACGCCCGCTTCGCGGGTGTAGTAGCGGATAAGGTCGCGCAGTGCCTCTTCGGTGAGCTCGAACTCGCCCTTTTTCAGGCCATGCGCTTCCACCTGCTTGGGGATCAGGTGGCGCTTCGCGATCTCGACCTTCTCGTCTTCCGTATAGCCTTCGAGGCGGATGATCTCCATCCGGTCGAGCAGCGCCTGCGGCAGGTTGAGGCTGTTCGCGGTGGTCACGAACATGATGTCCGACAGATCGATATCGAGTTCCAGATAATGGTCCTGGAACTTCGAATTCTGTTCGGGGTCGAGCACTTCGAGCAGCGCCGAAGCGGGATCGCCGCGAAAATCCTGGCCCAGCTTGTCGATCTCGTCGAGCAGGAACAGCGGGTTCGACGTCTCCGCCTTGCGCAGGTTGGAGACGATCTTACCCGGCAGCGAGCCGATATAGGTACGGCGGTGGCCGCGGATCTCGGCCTCGTCGCGCACGCCGCCCAGCGACTGGCGCACGAATTTGCGCCCCGTCGCGCGAGCGATCGACTTGCCGAGGCTGGTCTTGCCCACACCCGGCGGGCCGACGAGGCAAAGGATCGGCCCCTTCAGCTTGTTGGTGCGTGCCTGGACCGCCAGATATTCGATAATCCGGTCTTTGACCTTCTCCAGCGCATAGTGGTCCTCGTCGAGGATCGCCTGTGCCTTTCCAATGTCCTTCTTTAGCTTGGACTTCTTGCCCCAGGGCAGACCCAGCAGTACGTCGAGATAGTTGCGAATGACGGTCGCCTCGGCGCTCATCGGCTGCATCGTCTTGAGCTTCTTCAGCTCGGAAGTGGCCTTGGCCTTGGCTTCCTTCGACAGCTTGAGCGTATCTATCTTTTGCTGCAGTTCGGCGATCTCGTCCACTTCGCCTTCATCGCTGCCGCCCAGCTCCGACTGGATCGCCTTCAACTGCTCGTTGAGGTAATATTCGCGCTGGGTCTTCTCCATCTGCCGCTTCACACGGCCGCGGATCTTGCGCTCCACCTGCAGCACGGACAGCTCGCCTTCCATGAAGGCGACGACCATTTCCAGCCGCTTGAACGGACCGGGTTCGGCAAGCAGGCCCTGCTTGTCGGAAACGCGGGCATTGAGGTTGGAGGCGATAGCATCGGCCAGCTGGCCGACATCGTCGATCCTGGCCAGCTCCTGCTCGACATCTTCGGGCAGCTTCTTGTCGAGCTTGGCATATTCGCCGAACTGCTCGAGCGCGCTACGCATCATCGCCGAGGCTTCGGGCCCGGTGGCAAGTTCCGGCTCGATCGGCTCTATTTCGGCCACCACATGGTCGCCTTCCTCGCGCAATGCGGAAATCTTCGCACGATCCGTGCCTTCGACCAGCACCCGCACCGTATTGTCGGGCAGCTTCAGCAGCTGGAGCACCTGCGCGACCACGCCGATCTCATAGAGATCCTCCCGCTCGGGATCGTCGCAGGCATGGTCTATTTGAGAGAGGAGAAAAATGTCCTTGCCCGCACCCATCGCGGCTTCGAGAGCGGCGACCGATTTCGGACGGCCAACAAAAAGCGGCACGACCTGGCCGGGAAAGACCACGATGTCGCGCAGCGGCAGGAGCGGGTAGGCATTCATCAAATCAGTATCCATCGATCCGGCGCATCAGCGCCTTCTTGCGGGCAAAACCGTTCTTGGAGCCCTTGCTTACCCGGCTATATGGTGACCTGTGCCGCATGCCGCAATGCCCGCGAAGGTCCGGATTGTGGACGAGGCCGACGGCGAGGTGTTGACACATCTGACACGCTCCCCGGTCAAAACGCCCAAAGCGTATCCGTGCGGGGGAAAAGCGTCACCTTGCGGAGCGCGGGAGATCGAAGGCAAGCCATCCGCACAGGTGGCGAATGGCGGCGAGATAAGAAAATAATTGCTCCGAACTTGAGCCAGAGCATCCTTTAGCGGCCGCGCATCCCCGCGCCGGTATCCGCGAGCGGGCGGTTAAGCCGCATCGGCCACCTTCCCGTCGAGCAAGTCAAGAATCTCGCCGGATGCGACGGGCGGACTAATCAGATAGCCTTGGGCGAGATCGCAGCCGATCGAGCGAAGGTAGGACAGGCATTCGGGCTCCTCGACGCCCTCAGCCACGACCTTCAGGCCGAGCTCGTGCGCGAGATTCACGGTGGAACGGACCAGCACGGCGTCGCTCGGATTGCGGTGCGAATGCTGAACGAAGCTGCGGTCGATCTTGAGTTCGTTGAGCGGAAGCTGCTTGAGATAGCTGAGGGTGGACTGGCCGGTGCCGTAATCATCCATCGAGATTGCGATGCCCAGATCCCGGAACGAATTCAGCGCCGCCGCGGCGGCCGCCGGGTCGTGCATGGCGGCGGATTCGGTCACCTCGACAGTGAAGTAGTCCGGCTGGACCCCACTATCCTCGATCAGGTGACGCAGCTCGGCGATGAAGTCGGTCGAGTTGAGCAACTTGGCCGACACGTTGACTGCGCCGCTGATGCGGTGACCGGCGGCGTGCCACAGGGCGAGATCGGCGAAGGTCCGCTCAAGCACGTGCAGCGTCAGTCCGGCGATACGGTCGCTTCGTTCGGCCAGCGGAACAAACAGGTCGGGTGTCAGGAAACCAAGGGTCGGGTGGTGCCAGCGCACAAGGGCCTCCACGCTGGCGATGCGGCCCTTCTGGATGTCGAGCTTGGGCTGGTAGAGAACCTCGAGTTGGCCTGCGACGATCGCTGCGTCGAGTTCGCCCAGCAGAGACAGATCGCGTTCCACCTCCTCGCCGTCGCTCGCCTGGTGAATGTGCCATGCCAGCCCGGCTTCCCGCGCCCGTACGGCGGCAAAGGCGGCTTTCGCGACGATCTGGTCGGGGTCTTGCGCGTCACCCACCGCATAGCCGAGCGACAGCGTCACATCCACGCGGCGGCCGCGAACTTCAATCGGGTGCTGCATGGCAGCGCGCAAGGTGGTCAGGCGCCGGTCGAGATCCGCCTGGTCGTCGCAGCGCCAGCACAGGACGCGGTCCTCAACCCGGCAGATGACGGAGCCCGGTTGCAGATGGGCTATGCGATCGCGGATGCGCATGATCAGCTCGGCCGCACCCGTTGCGCCAAGCCCCGCCGCGATCTTGTCGAACTCGATGATCTTGGCGACAATCAGACCTGCCTCGCCGGTCCCTTGCAGCGCCTCTTCGAGAGCGAGGCGGTTGGGCAGACCGGTCTCGCCGTCATGCAGACGGCGGCGGTTGGCCGCAGCAACCATGCGCATCGCGGCCGCCGCGCCGCTTGCGGCGACGATCACCGCGAGAGCGGGAATGATCTCGACGTACCAGTTGAACGCAAACCGCCCCACCGCGCTCAACGATAAGATCGCGCTCGGCGCCGCCAGTGCCGTTACGACGAAGCCTTTGCGCGTTCGTGTCCGGATGATCCACCAGGCAAGCAGCGCCGCCGGCACGAGCGCTGCCGGCCAGGTCACTTCGCCGGGAACCCCGCTCATCAGCGTTTCCGTTGCCAGCGCCTGGAGTACGACGCCAGGGATGACGCCGTGGACAGGCACGACGTAGCGGTCCCCCAGCTCCACGGCGGTGGCCCCGACCAGAACATGCTTTCCGGCAAGTTCCGACGGATCGAAGTCGCCCCGGCTAATGTCGATGAAGCTGTGCCGGGGGATCGAAGAAGGATCGATCGCAAAATCGATCGGAAAGTCGCTGCCGGCGCTGCCGGCGCGGCCTGCAATCATCGCCGAGAACGAAGGGCGAGGCACGCCGTCGGTAATCGTGCCTACCGGCGCGCGCCTCACATAACCGTCATCGTCGGGCTGGATACTCACCGCCGCGGCCATCGAATGGGCGCGAAGCGGCGCAATCGGGAGGGAATCGGTCCAGCCCTCGCGGCCGCCGCCGCCGCGCTGACGGAAAGTCGGCAAAACCACCTCGCCGCCGGCGCGCGACAAAGCTTGGGCGAGTGCCGCGTCTTCGGCAGCAGAAGAGCGGGAGGAAAAGTCGACATCGAATGCGATCGAGGCGACTTCGGCCCGGCGAAGTTGATCGATCAGCTGGGCGTGATGTGTGCGGGGCCAGGGCCACCATTCGATGGCTGCAATGCTTCGCGCATCGATCTCGACGATATGAAGATCGCCGCTGGCGGAATCGCCGCGAAGCTGCCAGCCATATTCATGCAAGGTGCGTTCGGCCGCGGTTCCTGCCCCGGCCACGCCGGTCGCGATCCCGAGCGCCAGGGCGCCAAGCAGTGCCAACACGCGCCAGCGGTCACGGCAGTAGGTGAAGATCGGCATTCGCGTTCCCCGAAAGGGGGCCGTACACGGCCTCCACCCCAACGTTCGATCAACGAGCCGGGCGGGCCAGCGGGGCGGCTATCCCCGCCTGCGCATTACCATTGCCGACACCGTTACCATTGCCGCCAGCGTTGGCGATGCCGTTGCCGGCGCCATTGCCATTGCCGACACCGTTACCGTTGCCGGCAGCGTTACCATTGCCAGCACCATTGCCATTACCGGCAGCGTTACCCGAACCATTGTCGTTCCCGCTGCCCGGGTTGCTTCCGGAGCCCTGACCAAGTCCTTCTCCGGCACCTAAATTGCGGGCGGCATCGCGGGCCGAGGCACCCTGG
>DASWIR010000478.1:0-2161 GCA_036397575.1 Alteraurantiacibacter sp.
GAGGGGATCGAGGAGGAGGTCTGGTACCGCGGCGAGATGGTCGGCACGCGCCGCCGCTTCGATGCGAGGCTGCTGCTTGCCCATATCGCCCGGCTCGACGGGATGGCCCAGGAACTGCCGCCGGAAACAACCGAGGATGCAGCGCGCTTCGACGAGCTGCTGGCCCGCATCGGCGGAGCGCAGGCGCCGCAGCATCTCGAAGTGGAGGACCAGCCGCTTCCGCTCGACCGCGACACCGCCATCCTCATGGCGGAGGAGGAAGCCCGCGATACCGCCGGCGAACTGCAGGAGGAGCGGCGCCGGGCCGAAGGGAAAGGTGGGCGGCTTTCAAACGAAGAGCGCGCCGCCGCCGAGCGCGAGATCGCAGAGGCCTCCGCCCGCGCAGGCGAGGAAGCCGGAGCGCAGTGGGATGCCTGGTTCATGGGCGCCTGCGAGGCGGTCGACGGCCTGCTGGGCCATCCCGACGCTCCGCCCGCCCAAGGTCTTCCCGGCAAGCCGCTGCCGCCGCCCGCCGACCTGCTCAGCTGCGCAGCGAAGGATGCCGGCAAGCTCGCCTTCTCTCCTCCCTGTACCGTGTCAAATATGTCAACTTCGGCCCTGGCCCGCACGCTCGCCGGCCCGGCAAAGGGCATTGCTTTCACGCCGCCCCGATCTCCTTTGCAGGCACCGCGCAAATCAGGGTGAGTGTGAGCCCCAGCGCAGGCTGGGGTCTCAGGCGGCAAGCGCGGTGGTTATGGCATGAGGTCGCTGCCTACGCAGGGACGCACAGGCGAAGGGCGCGTAAAGGTTCAGGAAGTTGGTCGCCTCGATCGTATCCTCGCCGGTGAACCAGGCTTGGAAATTGGTGAAGGCACGCGGCTTCTGCACAGGGCGCTGTGCTATCCGGCAAGGCGTGGTATCGATCCCTCATGTCTGATGGCGATCACAGTATGGCCGAGGGTCATGTCCGAACCCCACCGGGTGCGGTTCGTGCGGCCATGCACGATCCGGAGATGATCGCCATTGCCGAAGCGATGATTGCCAACGACCTGCCCCGGGCCGAGGCGGGATTGCGTCAGCGGCTGAAAGCGAAGCCGACCGATGTCGCGGCGATCCGGTTGATGGCGGAGCTTGCCGCACGGATCGGCCGGTTGAAGGATTCCGAAACGCTGTTGCGGCGGGCGCTGGAACTGGCGCCCGATTTTCTCGCCGCCCGCGCCAATCTTGCGACCGTGCTCTACAAGCAGAACCGCTTTGCCGATGCCGCCGAAGTGCTGGACGAGGTGGTTGCAGCCGACCCTACCGACAACGCCAATCGCAACCTCATGGCGGCGGCGCGCGGCCGGATCGGCGACTATGACGAGGCGCTCAAGCTGTATGACGAGCTGACACGAACCTTCCCCGACCATGCGAAGTTGTGGATGAGTTTTGGGCATATGATGAAGACGGTCGGAAAGCTGGAGGAGGGGGTTGCCGCCTATCGCCGCGCGCTCGCCATCCAGGGCGACCTGGGCGAGGTCTGGTGGAGCCTTGCCAATCTCAAGACCGTCGAGTTTTCGGACGAGGACGTCGCGGCGATGGAAGCGGCGCTGGCCGGCGGGCCGGCGCCGGAGGACCGGCTGCATCTCGATTTCGCGCTCGGCAAGGCCCGGGGCGACCGCGGCGATGCGGAAAGGAGCTTCCGCCACTACGAGGCCGGAAATGCCCAGCGGCGGGAGGAGTTGGGATATGCCCCCGAAGTGATCACCCGGCAGGTCGACGAAGTGCTCGCCACCCTGACGCCGGACTTCCTTCAGGCGCGCGAAGGATGGGGCGACCCTTCGCCCGACCCGATCTTCATCCTCGGCCTGCCGCGCGCGGGCTCCACGCTGATCGAGCAGATCCTCTCCAGCCATTCGCAGGTCGAAGGCACGATGGAGCTGCCCGATATTCCCGCCATGGCGATGCGCGAGGCGAAGGCGGCGGGCGGCGACATACGCGCCTGGCCGGCCGCCCTGGCGGCGATGGATGCGGCCAGATGCGCCGAGCTGGGCGCGGAATTCCTCGAGCGGACGCAGGTTCAGCGCAAGACGGAGAAGCCCTTCTATATCGACAAGCTGCCCAACAACTGGTCCTATGCCGGCTTCATCCACGCGATCCTTCCCAATGCGAAGATCGTCGATGCAAGGCGCGATCCGCTCGA
>DASWIR010000479.1:0-4984 GCA_036397575.1 Alteraurantiacibacter sp.
AGCGCACCGGTCGCGATCCAGGCGTTGCGATGCGGGCGAAGCGTTGCGTTCATCCGGGTTCCTCTTCGACTGCCGTGCGATCCCCATCGCCCAGCGCGCGCTGCATATATACCGTGTCGAGCCAGCGGCCGAACTTGCGCCCAACGCTGCGCATCCGCCCGGCACGTTCGAATCCCGCCGCTTCATGGAGCGCGACCGAGGCCGGTTCTCCGCCGCCGATCACCGCCAACATCTGGCGAAAGCCGGCCTCGCGTGCGGCCACCAGCAGCTCGGCCAACAATTCTCGTCCCACACCCTGCCCCAGGCAATCATGCCGGACATAGATCGAATTCTCGCAGGTGAAGCGATAGGCGGGACGGTCGCGAAACGGCGCTGCATAGGCATAGCCGAGCACGTCACCGCCATCGCCGCGAGCCACCAGCCACGGTGCCCGGGCTTCGTTGACCTTACGCAGCCGGTGGGCAAATTCCGCCTCGTCCGGCGGCTCGATCTCGAATGTCGCGGTTCCGTTCAGCACATGATGGGCATAGATCGCCGTGATAGCGGGAATGTCAGCCTCACTCGCAGCGGCAATCATCATGCACGGCATATCGCGCAAGGGGCACGGCTTGCCAAGCATGGTCGCGGCCATTGCCCTTACCGCCGCAGCCGCTACACCATTCGTCGATGAACACAGAACGGTGGGATATCGCGATTGCCGGCGGCGGCCTGGCCGGCGGGCTGATTGCGCTTGCCCTCAGGCAGCGCCGCCCGGAGCTGAAGGTCGCACTCGTCGAACGGGGCGAAACGCTCGGCGGGAATCACCGCTGGAGCTGGTTTGCCAGCGACCTCGATCGCGAAGGAACAGCGCTGCTTGACACCATCCGGAAGGTCGAATGGGACGATGGATACGAAGTCCGCTTCCCCGCCTATCGCCGCCATTTGCGGACCAACTATCGCTCGATGCATTCGGGTGACTTCGATGCCGCCCTGCAGCGCGATCTGGCCAGCGACGGCCTGTTCCTGCGCCGCGCAGTCAAATCGGTGGATGGAGGCGGGATCGACCTCGCCGGCGGCGAGCGCATAAATGCCCGTGCGGCGATCGACTGCCGCGGCTTTGTGCCGAGCGCGCATCTCGCGGGCGGATGGCAGCTCTTCATGGGGCGGTATGTGCGCCTGCCCCGCCCCCATGGCCTCGCTCGCCCGCTGATCATGGACGCCAATGTCGCGCAGCACGGCGCCTATCGCTTCGTCTACGTCCTGCCGCTCGGCGCCTACGAGCTATTCGTGGAAGACACCTATTATGCCGACAGCGCGGCGCTCGACCGCTCGGCACTGTCGCGGCGGCTGGACGAATATTGCGCTGCGCATGGCTGGGCCGGCGATATTCTGGGCAGCGAAACCGGCGTGCTCCCGGTTTTTACCGGCGGCAACCTCGCGGCATTCCGGACCGAGGCGGGGGTTCCGGGTGTGGCGCTGGCCGGCGTTCGGGGGCTCTTCGCCCATCCGCTGACCAGCTACAGTCTGCCTCAAGCTGTGCGCGTGGCATTGCTGGTGGCGGAGAATGCCGACCTGCCCGGCGATCAGCTTGCCGCGCTGCTCGCGGCTCATACGCGGGCGCACTGGCGGGCGACCAAATTCTATCGCAAACTGGGCCGGATGCTGTTCCAGGCGGCGCGGCCGGAGGAGCGATATCGCATATTCGAACGCTTCTACCGCCTGCCGGCACCGCTGATCGAGCGCTTCTACGCCGCCCGCTCGACCCGGCTCGACCGCATGCGGATCCTGTGTGGCAAGCCGCCCGTTCCGATCGGCAAGGCCGTCGCCGCGCTTGGCGCGAACGGCACTCCACTGGCCGAAAGACGGGCAGCATGAGCGACACGCGGGATATTGCGCAGCAGACCGGTGCCAAACTCGCCACCAGGCGCGCCTGCGTGATCGGGGCCGGCTTCGGCGGGCTCGCGCTCGCCATTCGGCTGCAGGCGGCGGGCATAGCCACCACGCTGGTGGAAGCGCGCGACAAGCCTGGCGGGCGGGCCTATTTCTGGGAGCGTGAAGGCTTCACTTTCGATGCCGGGCCAACGGTGATCACCGATCCCGATTGCCTGCGCCAATTGTGGGACCTGACCGGCCACGAGATGGACAAGGATGTCGAGCTGATGCCGGTAATGCCCTTTTACCGGCTCAACTGGCCCGACGGGACCAATTTCGACTATTCGAACGACGAGCAGTCCCTGCGCCGGGAGATCGCGAAGCTGGAGCCGGGCGACATCGCCGGATACGAGGCTTTCCTCGACTATTCGGCCGAAGTCTATCGCGAGGGCTATCTGCGGCTCGGCGCCGTTCCGTTCCTCCACTTCACCAGCATGGTCAAGGCCGCACCGGTGCTCCTCAAGAACCGCGCATGGATGTCGGTTTACGACATGGTCAGCCGTTATGTCGAAAACGAGAAGCTACGCGAAGCGCTGAGTTTTCACACACTGCTGATCGGCGGCAATCCGATGACCGCCAGCGCGATCTATGCGCTCATTCACAAGCTCGAAAAGGATGGCGGCGTGTGGTGGGCCCGCGGCGGCACCAACCGGCTGGTTGCGGGGATGGCCCGCCATTTCGAGCGGCTGGGCGGCACGTTGCGCCTGCACGACCCGGTGATGCAGGTGCATATGATCGGCAACCGGGCGAGCGAGGTGGAGACCGCGAGCGGGTGGAAGGAACGCTTCGACGCCGTCGCCAGCAATGCCGACATCGTCCATACCTATCGCGACCTGCTGGGCGAAAGCCCGGTGGGCGAGCGCACCGGAGCGCGACTGATGAAGAAGCGCTTCAGCCCATCGCTCATCATCGTCCATTACGGCCTCGAAGGCAGCTGGCCCGGCATCCCGCATCACATGGTCCTGTTCGGCCCGCGCTATAAGGGGCTGCTGGAGGATATTTACGATCACGGCGTCCTTCCGGCCGATTTCTCGATCTACCTCCACCACCCGACCGTAACCGATCCGAGCATGGCCCCCGTGGGCAAGAGCACCTTCTATGCGCTTGTGCCGGTCGCCCATATGGGCAAGCTTGCGATCGATTGGGAGCAGATCGGGCCGGTGCTGGAAAAGCGGGTACTGGACGAGGTCGGACGGCGGCTGATCCCCGACATCCACGACCGGATCGTTACCAAGTTCCACTATGCGCCGCGCGATTTCGCGATGGATTTGAACGCCCATCTCGGCAGCGCCTTCAGCCTCGAGCCTATCCTGACGCAAAGTGCCTGGTTCCGCGGCCACAATCGCGACGATCGCATCTCCAATTTCTACCTCGTCGGTGCCGGGACCCATCCGGGCGCGGGCATTCCGGGCGTAGTCGCCAGCGCCAAGGTTACGGCCGGCCTGATGATCGAGGATTTGGCAGGATGATCCTCCCCGGAACGGGGAGGGGGACCATGCGAAGCATGGTGGAGGGGCACGGGCAATGATCAATGGCCCTCGCGATACCATCAAGAAAGCGCGCAAACTTCGGAGCGAAATGTCGCTTCCCGAAGTGCTCCTCTGGCGGGAGTTGCGCAAACGTCCTGGCGGCTTCAAGTTCAGGCGACAGCACGCCGCTGGCACATATGTATTGGACTTCTATTGCGCGAAGGCCAAGCTGGCGATCGAACTCGATGGGTGGACCCATGACAACGCGGCTGCGGTCAGGCGGGACCTTCGCCGCTCCGACTTTCTCCGATCGCAGGGTGTTGCGACAACACGAGTTCCTGCAAAACTTGTGCTTGATGATATGAGGGCGGTGATCAAGCGCGTTATGGAGATTTGCGCGCGGCGTACGGAGAACTCGATGGTGCCCCTCCACCAGCCTGCGGCTGGTCCCCCTCCCCGTTCCGGGGAGGATTTATGAAACGCCTTGCCGTCTATTGCGGATCGGCGACACCCGCGGACCCGCGCTATATCGAGCTCGCGCGCGAGGTCGGCGGCGAGCTGGCGGAGCGCGGGATCGGGGTCGTCTATGGCGGCGGACGGCTCGGGCTGATGGGCGCACTCGCATCCGCCGCACTGGAGGCAGGCGGCGAAGTGATCGGCGTGATCCCCGAGGCACTTGCGGGCAGCGAGGTCGCGAACCATGACTGCACCGAGCTGCACACCGTTGCCGGCATGCATCAGAGAAAGCAGTTCTTCACCGACCTTTCCGACGGCTTCGTCACCATCCCTGGCGGCGTCGGCACGATGGACGAATTGTGGGAAGCGGTGAGCTGGTCGCAGCTTGGATACCATTCCAACCCGGTCGGGCTGCTCAACGCCTTCGGCTTCTTCGACGAGCTGATCGCCTTCAACCGCAAGATGGCCGAAGTCGGTTTCGTGCGGCCTGCGCACCAGAATATCATTATCTCGCGCGGCACGCTGCCCGAACTGCTCGATGCGATGGCGGCTTACGAGCCGCACACCGCAATCTTCCAGATGAAGGCCAGCGAGCTGTGAGCCGCCCGCGCCGCATCCGCCCGCGGCTGCTGGCCCCCTCGCGGATCATGCGCGACACGCCGCGCCGGGCGGGCGGCGGGCGCGACCGCGAAGCGCTGGTCGAACTGGCGCGGGAATCGATCGCGGAGGGCTCGCATAGTTTCGCCGTCGCGAGCCTCCTGTTCGATCGGGCGACACGCGAGCGCGCCTGGCTGCTCTATGCCTGGTGCCGCCGCTGCGACGACATTGCCGATGGGCAGGATCATGGCAGCGCGCCCGTCGCACAAGACAGCGAAGGAGCCAGTGCCGCCGATGCAACGGACCGGATAGAAGCGATCCGCATCTTCACCCGCCGCGCGCTGGAGGGGCACCCGACCGCCGACATCGCCTTCGATGCCTTCGGCCAGGTGGCGATGGAAGCCGGCCTCACGCTCGACCAGGCGGAGGACGTGATTGCGGGCTTCGAGCTCGACGCCAGGGGCTGGCGCCCGCGCAGCGAGGCGGACCTGATGCTCTATTGCTATCATGTCGCCGGGGCCGTGGGCGTGATGATGGCGCGGGTGATGGGC
>DASWIR010000480.1:0-1502 GCA_036397575.1 Alteraurantiacibacter sp.
GAGAGCGAATCGATATCGAGCCCCGAAAGCCGCGTGCGGATGGCGTCGACCGTCCCCTCCAGCTCCTCCACTGCTGCGGCGAATAGCGGCAATTCGCCCAGTCCAGCTGCCAGGCCGCCCGTTTCGGCCCTGCCCTTCTCCAGCCGATCGAGCACGGCGCGCGCACGGGCGATGACGGGTTTGGACACGCCGGCCAGCCGCGCAACGTCGAGGCCATAGGACCGGTCCGCCGCGCCTTCGGCCAGTTCGTGCAGCAGCACGAGATCGCCTTGCCATTCCTTCGCCCGGACATGATGGAGAGAGAGCGCATCGCAGCTTTCGGCGAGGCGGCTAAGCTCATGATAATGCGTCGCGAACAGGCAGCGGCTGCGGTTCGTCCCGTGCACGGCTTCGACCACCGCCCAGGCCAGCGCCAGCCCGTCATAGGTCGATGTGCCGCGCCCGACCTCGTCGAGGATCACGAAGCTCCGCTCGCCAGCCTGGCTGAGGATCGCCGCGGTTTCGACCATCTCGACCATGAAAGTCGAGCGGCCGCGGGCGAGATTGTCCGATGCGCCGACCCGGCTGAAGAGCCGGTCGACCAGGCCGACCACGGCGCTTGACGCAGGCACGAAGGCGCCTGCCTGCGCCAGGATCACGATCAGCGCGTTTTGCCGCAGGAACGTCGACTTGCCGCCCATATTCGGCCCGCCGATCAGCCACAGCCGGTTATCGGGGGCGAGGCGGCAATCATTGGCGACGAAACGCTCCCCATTCGCCGCCAGCGCCGCCTCGACCACGGGATGGCGGCCGCCGGTCACTTCGAGGACCGCATCCTCGACGATCTGCGGACGGCACCAGTCCCCTTCCGCCGCCCGCTCGGCATGGCCGGCCGCGACGTCGATTCGGGCAAGAGCGGCCGCAGTTGCCGCAATCGCCTCGCGCGTGCCGACGACTTGCGCCACCAGTTCCTCGAAATGCCCCTCTTCCGCCGCCAGCGCATGTCCGCCGGCTTCGGCGATCCGGCTCGCTTCCTCGTGGAGGTGCAGCGAGTTGAAGCGCACTGCGCTCGCCATAGTCTGGCGATGGGTGAAGCCGCTCTCCGGCTGCATCAGCACGTCGCCATGCTTGCTCGGCACCTCGATGAAATAGCCCAGCACATTATTGTGCTTGATCTTGAGCGAGGAGACGCCGGTTTCCTCGCGATATCGCGCCTCGAGCGCGGCAATCGCGCGGCGGGCATTGCCCGAGATTTCGCGCAGCTCGTCGAGCGCATGGTCGTAGCCTTCGGCGATGAAGCCGCCGCTACCGCGCTCGGTCGGCGGCGAGGGCACAAGCGCGCGCTGCAGCAGATCGACCAGCGCGCCATGCCCGGCCAATGCCGGCAGCAGCCGGTCCAGCAGGACCGGCCGGTCCGGCAGCGGTTTGAGGCTGTCGTGGATGCGGCGGGCCTCGCCAAGGCCGTCGCGAATTTGCCCAAGATCGCGCGGAGAACCTCGCCCGGCGACGATCCGCCCCAGCGC
>DASWIR010000481.1:0-4626 GCA_036397575.1 Alteraurantiacibacter sp.
TGGCCGCCGAGGACGAAGCCAAACGTCTCGCCGCGATGGAGGAGTGAGGCAGTGACGGTTGCCGAGGCGCTGCGCGAAGCCGCCGGGCGACTGGAAGCGGTTTCGGACATGGCACGCCTCGACGCCGAATTGCTGATGGCCCATTCGCTCGGCATCACCCGCTCGGACCTGCTGCTGCGGCACATGGACGGCGAAGCGCCTGAGGGATTCGAGGCGCTGGCTGAGCGCCGGCTGCGCCACGAGCCGGTCGCCTATATTGTCGGGCATCAGGAGTTTTACGGACGCGAGTTTCTGGTCACGTCAGATGTCCTGATCCCGCGCGCCGACAGTGAAACTGTGGTCGAGGCGGCGCTGGCGGCCTGCCCCGATCCGCGCCGGGTGCTCGATTGCGGCGTCGGTTCGGGCGCGCTGTTGCTCACCGCGCTGGCGGAATGCGAGGGTGCAGAAGGTATCGGGATCGACCGTTCTACGGGTACGCTTGGAGTGGCGGCGGCCAACGCCGAGCGGCTGGGCCTGGCTTTATATGCGCAAATGCTGTGCCGGGACTGGCGCGCACCCAATTGGGCGGCTGACCTCGGAAAATTCGACCTGATCCTCGCCAATCCGCCCTATGTCGAGGACCGGGCCGATCTTCCCCCTTCCGTGCGCGAATACGAGCCTGCCGAGGCCCTGTTTGCCGGACCCGAGGGGCTCGACGATTATCGCGTGCTGGTTCCCCAGCTGCCGGATTTGCTCGCTGAAGGCGGCATCGCCTGTCTCGAAATCGGGGCCGTGCAGGCCGAGGCAGTGGCAGGAATTGCCGAAGCGGCCGGCTTTTCGGTCGAAATTGCGCGCGACCTTGGCGATCGACCGCGGGCAGCTATCTTGAGATTAGGGCTTGGCAAGGGCCGGGAGAATGATTAGGTCTTAGATCCAAGGCCAGCGGATGGGCTTTTTCCGCCGCGTGAGCCTTCGCTCCGACATTTAGTAGCGATGCGACGGAATTCCGCGCGTGTCTTCTACAGGTTGGAGTCAGGCCACTCGCAATTGGCGAGTGGAGAGGGGGCCATGCTGTCACGCCGGACAGGATTTTTTCAGGCGGGCAACAAGTAAGGAAGTGAAATCCCTTGAACCAGCAGAATCGTGGCAATAATCGCCGCCGCGGACGCGGCGGCAACCGTCAGCAGGGTGGCCAGGCCAACCGGATTGACAGCAGGGCGCGCGGCAATGCGCCGCAGATGCTCGAGAAGTACAAGAAGCTCGCGCATGATGCGCAGATGAACGGCGACCGGGTGCAGTCGGAATATTACCTGCAATTCGCCGATCACTATTTCCGCGTGGTTGCCGACAGTCGCGTACAGCGGGATGACCGGAGCCATCGGGATCACGATCGCGAGCACGACAATTCGCCTGACCCCGATGAAGGAGATGACGATCGCTCTCAGCGCCATGAAAAGCGCCAGCCGCGTTCTCACGACCGGTCCAGCGACGAAGGTGACGTCGGCATCGAAGGCGAAGCTGCCCACCAATCCGACGATGAACGGCCTTCGCGTACCCGTTCCAGGGCCAATGGCCGCGGTAAGCCGAAGGACGAGGATAGTGGTTTCGATTCATCCATCCTTCCGCCTGCGATCGGCAATGCCGAGAACGAGAGCGATGAAGACAAGGACGAAGAAGAGAAGCAGGAGCGGCCTCGCCGCCGCGCTCGCCGTGCCCGTTCGGACGATGACGATGGAGCGATTGAAGCCGTAGGCTGAGGTCTGGCGCGATGCAGGCGGCAGTCGACGCGGCAGAGAATGGCAGGAGCTTGCTTGCCCCGATGATGGGCTGGATGCGCCGTCGCTCGGGTATCTCCGCGATATTGCTGGGCGCGATTTGTGCCACTGGATTCGAGCCGCTGCATCTCTGGCCGCTCGCGCTTGCCGCGCTGGCCGCTTTTTTCCTGCTCGTCGAAGAAAGTGGCAGCTGGCGCCGCGCCGCCTGGCTCGGCTGGCTGTTCGGCCTTGGTCATTTCACGCTCGGCAGTAGCTGGGTAGCCACGGCCTTCACATATCAGGCGAATATGCCCGCCTTGCTCGGCTGGGCCGCTGTGCCGCTAATGTCGCTTTATCTCGCAGTCTATCCCGCAATCGCGGTGGGATTGGCGAAAGTCCTGGCGAAGCAGGGAAGCGGCTGGGCCTTCGCGCTGGCGCTGGGCGGCAGCTGGGCGATTTCCGAATGGCTGCGCAGCTGGGTCTTTACCGGCTACCCCTGGAACCCGCTGGCGATGCTGCTGCTCGGCGATTTCGATCATCCAGGGCTTGCCGCGATCGCGCCTTTCATGGGCACCCATGCACTGTCGGGCCTGACGATGTTCCTGGCCGCAGCGCTCGCCCTGCTGCTGCGCGAACGGAACTTAGTTACCGCCGGGATCGCTGCGGCGTTGATCGCCATGGGAATGTATCTTCCGCCTCCCGCCGCCCCCGAAGGCACGTTGGCGGTGACGCTGGTCCAGCCCGACATAAGGCAGGAAGTGCTTAACGAGCCGGCACATTACGAGGACAATTTCCTCAAGACCGCTCAGCTGACCTTGCCACGCGAGCGCGGTGCCATGAGGCTGGTGTTGTGGCCGGAGTCGGGCCTTCCGGATTATATCCGCGAAGGCTATCCGGCGCGCTATTACAATGCGACCACCGCAGGGGCCGACCCGCTCTTCGCGCGCATGCGGCTGGCGCGGGTGATCGGGCCGGGATCGATGCTGCTTACCGGCACGACAGAACTCGAGATCGAGAATGGCCGCGCGGTCGGCGCCTACAATTCGGTGACCGCCCTGGATGGCAGCGGCACGATCCGCGGCTCCTATGCCAAGGCGCGGCTCGTTCCCTATGGAGAATATCTCGCGCTGCGCTGGCTGCTGGAGCCGCTGGGCGCCGCGCGGCTGGTGCCCGGTGCGCTCGATTTCCTGCCTGGCCCCGGCCCGCGCACGCTCGATCTCGGCCAATGGGGCCGCGCGGGCGTGCAGGTCTGCTACGAAATCATCTTTTCCGGCCGGGTAGCGGACCGTGGCGACAGGCCGGACTATATCTTCAACCCTTCCAACGATGGCTGGTTCGGCAGTTGGGGCCCGCCGCAGCATCTCGCCCAGGCACGGCTGCGCGCGATCGAGGAGGGGCTGCCCGTGCTGCGTGCCACCACCACCGGGATCAGCGCGATCATCGATACGCGGGGCGTTGTGAGAGAGCATGCGCCGATGCATCAGGCAAAGCGGATCGAGGCGATGGTGCCGCCGGCCGCGCCGCCCACACCCTTTGCACTTTTGGGTAACTTGCTGGCGCTTGGCTGGGCGATGGTTTTCCTTGCGCTGGCTGCCGTTGCCAACCGCAGGTCCGGCCGTTAGACCGCGCGCCAACCCGATTTCATGAGGAGGGCCCTGCTATAATGCGCGACAGTTACTTGTTCACTTCCGAGAGCGTTTCCGAAGGCCATCCGGACAAGGTTTCCGACCAGATTTCCGACGCGATTGTCGACCTGTTCCTTTCCAAGGATCCGGAGGCGCGCATCGCCTGCGAAACGCTGACGACGACCCAGCGCGTCGTGCTGGCGGGCGAGATCCGCTGCAAGGGTGTGTACGAGAACGGAACATGGGCCCCGGGCGCGCTGGAGGAAATCGAGCAGACGGTGCGTAACACCGTGAAGGAGATCGGTTACCAGCAGGACGGCTTCCACTGGGAGACGCTGAGCTTCGAGAACCACCTCCACGGCCAGAGCGCGCATATCGCGCAGGGCGTGGACGCCGGCGGCAACAAGGACGAGGGCGCGGGCGACCAGGGCATCATGTTCGGCTTCGCGTGCGACGAAACACCCGACCTGATGCCCGCGACACTGGATTACAGCCACAAGATTCTCGCCCGCATGGCCGCCGACCGGCATTCGGGCAAGGCGCCCTTCCTCGAGCCCGACAGCAAGAGCCAGGTCACACTGCGCTTCGCCGGCGGCAAGCCCGTGGCCGCGACTGCGATCGTCGTCTCGACCCAGCACGCGGCGGGATATGACCAGGGTGAGAAGCAAGCCGAGCTGCACGCGTATGTGAAAGGCGTAGTGGCCGACATTCTTCCGGCCGAGCTGCTCTCCGGCGAGACCGTCTATCACATCAATCCGACAGGCAGCTTCGAGATCGGCGGCCCCGATGGCGATGCCGGCCTTACCGGCCGCAAGATCATCGTCGACACCTATGGCGGCGCCGCTCCGCATGGCGGCGGCGCGTTCTCAGGCAAGGATCCGACCAAGGTCGACCGTTCGGCCGCCTACGTCGCGCGCTACCTCGCCAAGAATGTCGTTGCCGCTGGCATTGCCAAGCGTTGCACGATTCAGCTTGCCTATGCGATCGGCGTGTCGCAGCCGCTTTCGCTCTATGTCGATACGCATGGCACCGGCACGGCGGACGACGAGGCGCTGGAAGCGGCGATCGCAAGTGTGGCGAAGGACCGGATCGGGGGCCTGACGCCGCGCGGGATCCGCGAGCACCTGCATCTCAACAAGCCGATCTACCGCAAGAGCGCGGCCTATGGCCATTTCGGCCGCACGGCCCAGGGCGATCTCTTCCCGTGGGAACGGACCGACCTTGTCGACGAGCTGAAAGCGGCGCTGGGCTAGGGCCGATCTGGCCGG
>DASWIR010000482.1:0-6642 GCA_036397575.1 Alteraurantiacibacter sp.
GTTGCCGAAATCGACCGATGCATCGAACGCGCCGATCGGGCCCGAATGAACGTTCCAAGTATCGGTGCTGGCAGTGCGGCTGGTACGGTTAATGAAGCCATAGGGCTGCACCACCACCGCGCCAGTGCCATTGTTGGTCACTGCCTGTTCGGCCGTGATCATGTAATTGTCGTCCACCGAAAGGCGGATGGCGAAGGCCTGGCCCTCGCCATTGTCCCAACTCAGCGTCACCGGGTTTTCGGGCGAGAGCGAGCCGCCGCTCGCTTGCCACACGGTGCGCGCATCGGGCAGGCGTACGCCTTCGCCGACCCAGCCGAACTGCGCAAAATGCTGCGCCGGAGTACCATCGGGCGAGAACAGCCGCACAGGCCCGCTATCATCCTCGATCGTCTGCATGTGCCGGTTGAGCGTGAGATCGTCGATCCGCGCACCGACGGGATTGATCGAACCGGTGATCGCCGGCGCCTCGATCCGCACGCGAGCGTCCGAAGCAAGGTCGAGCGCGAGGCTTTCCTGCTCGGCGGCGATCTCGCTCTCGTCGGTCAGCCCGCCCTCGCGCGTACGGGCGGCTGGAGGCAAGGTCGGATCCGTCGGCGCCGCGTCAATTGCCGGCGCTTCCGCAGTGGTACCCGGCTCGACCGGTTCGGGCTGCGGATAGAGCCGGCCCATGACGAAATCGAAGCCGAACAGCAACACGATGCTCAGGACGATCGCGAGGATCAGGTTACGCTGGTTGTCCACTGACGATCCCTATTACCTGTCTGAATTGTGGCGGCTAGCCGGTTCGGGCACCGGGTCGTAGCCATGTCCCCCCCAGGGGTGGCAGCGCATTAGCCGCTTAGCCGCCAGCCATCCACCCTTGATTGCGCCGTGGCGGGACAGGGCCTGGATCGCATATTCGCTGCATGAAGGCGCGTAGCGGCAAGTCGGCGGGAGGATACGCGACGGGCCCCATTGCCAGAGGCGGGCGACGAAGATCAGGATGTGCTTCACCTGCGCTTCCCCTGGTTCGGCCTTCGCCCCTTGCGTGGCGGATCGCCCTTGCCCGCGGCGGCGCGGGCGAACGCAGCGGACAGTTCTTCGCGCAATTTGCCGTAATCGCGTTCGATCCCGCCTTCGCGGCCGATCAGCACATGGTCATGATCGGGCAGGCCTTCAAGCGGCAGAGTCTCGCGAAGCAGTTCGCGGAAGCGGCGCTTCATGCGGTTCCTGACCACCGCATTACCGATTCGCTTTGTTACGGTGACGCCGTAGCGCTTGCCTTTGCCCTCGTTCGGCCGGGCAAGCAGGACAAATCCGGGACGCGCGACGCGCAGCCCCCGGTTTGCGGCGAGAAAATCGGATCGGTTCCGCAGAACCGCTATTGTCTGAGAGACTTCCGAGCCCTCAGGCGCAGAGGTTCTTGCGGCCACGATTGCGGCGGGCGCGCAGCACCTTGCGGCCGCCCGGAGTCGCCTTGCGGGCGCGGAAGCCATGGCGGCGCTTGCGCACGAGATTGCTCGGCTGGAAAGTGCGCTTCATCGTTTCGTCCTCGAATTCCTGTAAGCGCATGCGAGGGGCAGCGCCAATACAAAGGGCCGCCCGCATTGAGACGGCCCGCCTGAATCATGGCGCGCGGTTAGGCGAGAGGCCGGTCCAAGTCAAGCCGGAGCGCGGGCCCTGCGAGTCCCTGCGCAGGCAGGGACCTCATGCCATCGGCAGAGTGCCCCCGCCTGAGGCTCCAGCCTCCGCTGGAGCTCACGAACGGAGTTTTCTCCTCTCGACAGGGCCGATGCGGCGGCTATCGTTGCCACTCAGGCAGGGGGCAAGTTTTGGTCGCACTCGTATCGACGGTGGCCTATCTGGGGCTGGAGGCGCGCGCCGTGGAGGTGCAGTGCCAGCTCGCTCCGGGTGTGCCGCGCTTCAACCTTGTCGGTCTGCCCGACAAGGCGGTGGGAGAAAGCCGCGAGCGGGTGCAGGCCGCGCTTGCCGCAATGGGCCTGGCGCTCCCGCCCAAGCGGATCACCATCAACCTTTCGCCCGCGGACCTGCCGAAGGAAGGATCGCATTACGACCTACCCATAGCGCTGGCCCTGCTCGCCGCGATGGGCGTGACCGATGCCGAGCAATTGAACGACTGGGTCGCGGTGGGAGAACTTGCCCTGGACGGGCGCATCGCCGCATCGCCGGGCGTGCTGCTCGCCGCATTGCATGCAAGCGAAGCGGAGAAGGGGCTGATCTGCCCCGCCGCGCAAGGTTCCGAGGCAAAATGGGCAAGCGGCATCCCGGTGATCGCCGCGCCCGACCTCATCAGCCTGCTCAACCATTTGAAAGGCACGCAGAGCCTGCCCGAGCCGGCCGCGGGAGAAGTGGCCGAGGCGGATCACGGGCCAGACCTCAAACGGGTGAAGGGGCAGGAGACCGCCAGGCGCGCGCTGGAAATCGCCGCGTCGGGCGGACACAATTTACTGATGATCGGGCCGCCCGGCGCGGGCAAGAGCCTGCTGGCGAGCTGCCTTCCCGGCATCCTCCCCAAGATGACGCCGCCCGAAGCGCTGGAGGCGAGCATGGTCGCCTCGGTCGCGGGGACTTTGGAGAGCGGACGAATCAGCCGCACTCGCCCGTTCCGCGCTCCGCATCATTCGGCCAGCATGGCTGCGCTCACCGGCGGCGGCCTGAAAGTGCGCCCGGGCGAAGTCAGCCTCGCCCATCTCGGCGTGCTGTTCCTCGACGAATTGCCGGAATTCCAGCGCGCCGTGCTCGATTCGCTGCGCCAGCCGCTTGAAACCGGCAAGGTCGATGTCGCGCGCGCCAATGCGCATGTGACATTCCCGGCACGGGTCCAGCTGGTCGCGGCGATGAACCCTTGCCGCTGCGGGCATCTGGGCGATCCGGCGCTGGCCTGCTCGAGGGCGCCGCGTTGCGCCGCCGATTACCAGTCCAAGGTCTCGGGCCCGCTGCTCGACCGCATCGATTTGCATGTCGAAGTCGACCCCGTCAGCGCGGCCGACCTCGCCCTGCCTCCGCCCGCCGAAGGTTCAGCAGAGGTCGCAGCGCGGGTGGCCAAGGCCCGCGCGGTGCAAACGGCGAGAGCGGAAACGACCGGCGCGCGGATGAATGCCGAACTCGACGGCGATCCGCTGGAACAATATGCGACGCCCGACGAGGCGGGGCGGAAGCTGCTGATGCAGGCGGCCGAGGCCATGCGCCTGTCGGCGCGCGGCTATACGAGAATATTGAGAGTGGCGCGGACGATAGCCGATCTTGCGGATGCAGAACAGGTCGGGCGCGTCCATATAGCCGAGGCGCTGAGTTATCGAAGGCAACCGCCGAGATCTTGAGACTGGGATGAAGGACAAGCTTTCTATCCGCCCCGCCGAAGAGGCCGATCAAGATGCGATCTGGGCCATCATGAAGCCAGTGATCCGTGCAGGCGCGACCTATCCGCTCAACCCCGATATCGGGCGCGAAGAGGCATTCGCCTACTGGTTCGCTCCCGACAAGCAGGTATTCGTCGCCGAAGAGGGGGGCGGGGTGCTGGGCACCTATTATCTCAGGCCGAACTCCACGGGCCTGGCCGACCATGTCGCCAATGCAGGTTACATGACCCATGTCGAAGCCCGTGGACGTGGCATTGCCAGCGCGATGGCGCGTGATTCCTTCGCCCGGGCGAAAGCGGCGGGTTTTCGCGCGATGCAGTTCAACCTCGTGATCGCGAGCAACGAACAGGCAGTACGGCTATGGCAGAAGCTCGGGCTTCAGGTAGTCGGCCGCCTGCCCCAAGCCTTCCGCCACAAGCGGCTGGGGCTGGTCGACGCGCTGGTGATGCACAGGATTCTCTAGAGTGATGACTTTACATTGATCCGCTCGGCCTGAGCCTGTCGGCGGAGGTTCCAGCGCGGGGTGACAAAGGCCTGCGCGTTTCTGCCGTCGTCGCCGCGAGCATGAGAAGCGCTCAGCGCAGGTTCAGCGCGGCGGTGCACTCTTCCGGCCATGTTCGCCGCATTGCTCGCCGCCCTCGCCCTGCAACCGGCCGCCGCCACGGACACCGCCGAGATGGAGGGCCGCTGCGAATATCCGGAAGCCGTCAGGCAGTATCAGCACGAGACCGTGCTCGCGATCTGCAGCCGCATCACCATCAGCCGCGAAAGCGGCAATGCCGCCTTCACCTTCGGCCCGCGCAGCCTCGGCCCGACGATGATTTTTGCCGGACGGATGAACGGCAACCGGATGGAGGTGCGTCAGCTGACGCTTCGGGATGGCGACACGAAGGCCGCTGAAGGCACTTGCGAAATCTTCTATACCAGCGGCGAGGTTTCGGTGGTGAGCTGCCTGGCGAAGGCCGGAACCCTGACCTACGCCGCCAATTTCATCAAGTCCCGGCTGTAAAGGGCGGCATGGCCAAAGCTTCTCAGCACGCGCAATCCTCATCCTCACCGGGCTTCCGCCCAACCTGATCGCGCGGGCACCAGCGCAGGTCGTGATAGGAGATCGCCCGCCCGTCATGCGCGCGCATTTCGATCGGACCGATCGGCAGGCGGTCTCGGGCATCCACCAGCACCGGGTCCGACATCACATTCATCGTGTATTTTTCACCCCACTGCCTCAGCGCCAGCATGGCCGGGAGAAGATCGAGCCCCTTTTTGGTCAGGCGGTATTCGATCTTGCGGCGGTCCTCGGGGCATGCTTCGCGCTTCAGCACGCCATGTTCGACCAGCTTGCCCAGCCGGTCCGAGAGGATGTTGCGGGCAATGCCCAGCTCTTCGAGGAAGTCCTCGAAATGGCGGACATCGTTGAAGGCCGCGCGCAGGATCATGAACGACCAGCGTTCGCCCATGACTTCGAGCGCTTGCGGCAAACCGCAGGCGAAGATCTCGCGCAGCGGCTCTCTCAGCATTCCCGGCTTGTCCAGCTTGGTCGCAGACATGGGTTTCACTTTCGAACCTTTATTCATGGGCGCAATACATTTCTAGTTGCAACTTAAAATCTATTTTATTAAGTAGCGATTCGCAACTGAATTGCAACCGCTCACCGAAGGAGTTTCCGATGTCTCTCCCCACTCCGAAATTCGTAGCCGCCGCCTGCGCGGCTATCGTTGCGCATGTCGCGCTGCTCGGACTCGCCACACCCGCTCCCGCCGCAGCGGCCGATGCCGGCCCCTATTACCGGGTCGAGCTGGCCCAGGCCGCTTCCGATCCGATGCTGGTGGCAGACGGACTCGCCTGGCGCTGCGAAGGAACGAGCTGCACGGCGGCGAAATCCAATTCTCGTCCGCTCACCGTCTGCGTCCGCTTGCAGAGAAAAGCCGGCGCTATCGCCCGCTTCGAGAGCGCCAAGGGTACGCTTGAAGAAAAGGAACTGGCGCGCTGCAACGGCGCCTGAACCGCCGATCTCTCCTCGCCCGTCCCCCATACTCCAATCCGGGCGAAACTGGCCCCCGTGCATCCGTCCGCACGGGGGCCTTTCATTGCTCAGAGGAGACCGCGCACCGAGAGGTCTTCTTCCAGCCGCACTGCATCGGTGAAAAGATGCCCCTGCCAGCCGCGCGCTTCGGCAGCGGCGATATTGGCCGGATTGTCGTCGATGAAAAAGAGCGCCGGGCCGCTATGGCCGAAACGCGCTTCGGCAATTTCGTAGATTCGGGGATCCGGCTTGGCGACTTTCTCGACACCGGAGACGACCACGTCGCGGAAATGGCCGAAGACCGGCTCGCCTGGACTGTATTCCATCCAGAACGGCGCCGCGAAATTGGTCAGCGCGAATAGCGGCATGCCGCGATCCGCCAGCCGCTCTACCAGCGCCGGTGTGCCGTCGACGAGGCCGGGGATGGTCTCGGAGAAGCGTGTCGCATAGGCGTCGATCAGCGCCGCATGGGCGGGAAACTCGGCCTTTCGCTCCGCCACCATTTCGGCGAGCTCGCGCCCCTCATCGTGCTGGAAATGCCATTCTTCAGTCACGACATTGGCGACGAACCATTCCAGCTCGCGCTCATCCGCGATGAGCTTCTCGAACAGGCAGCGCAGATCCCACTGGACGATCACGCGCCCGACATCGAACACAACAGCCTGCACTTTGGACATAGAAAAAGCCCCCGTGGTCGCGGGGGCCTCCCTCTTCAGCTACCAGGGCTGCAGCGAATCGCGGCCCCTCGCCCGTTCAGCCCTGGCGGGCCTTGAAGCGGCGATTGGTTTTGTTGATCACATAAGTGCGCCCGCGGCGGCGAATCACGCGGCAATCGCGATGGCGGTTCTTCAGCGACTTGAGGCTGTTGCGGACTTTCATGACTCGGTTCTCTTTGAAAAAAATCAGGCACCGGAAATTGTCCCGGTGCCCGGAAAATCAAGCCGCGCGGTTAGTCGGGCGGCCTTGCGAAGTCAAGCCGCGGCGCGCAATTCACCGAGCTTCGTCTCCCACGCCAGCGCGTGGGCAACGATCGTGTCGAGATCGGCATGACGCGGCTGCCACGGCAGCTTTGCCAGGATGCGGGCATTGTCGGCCACCAGCGCATCGGGATCACCCGCGCGGCGCGGACCGAAACGGCGCTCGATAGCGACGCCCGCCACGCGGTCGACCGCATCGAGCACTTCGAGTACCGAAAAGCCGCGCCCATAGCCGCAATTAATCGTGAAGCTGGCCGCTGGTTCCGCAATCAGCGCCTCAAGC
>DASWIR010000483.1:0-3996 GCA_036397575.1 Alteraurantiacibacter sp.
AGAACCTCTGCCCTTGCGGCGTCTATCCGCGGCTGGTCCGCGCGATCCAGCGGGCAGGGCGCGTGGCGCGCCGGACGGAGACGATCAGTGCCGCTCCGCCGCCGGGCATAAGTGCCGAGGACGCGGCGCGCGCCGTTCCCGCGCTCCGCACGGGCGAAGAATAGCCGGCTCCGCCACCTGCGGTCCGGAGCGGTGCTGCTTCAGAAACCGAAGCGTATCCCGCCCATGACCGTGCGCGGCAGTCCCGGACGCCATCCGGCGGGCTGAACGCCGACATTGTAGCTCTTGTCGAACAGGTTCTCGACGCTGCCGAACAGGGCGACATTCTCGACCAGCTCGACCTCGCCCGAAAGGTCGAAGATCATGCGCGGGGCGATCCGCAGGAAGGGATCGGACTGCGCGCCCGCACCCGTCTCGCCGAAGGTTTCGCTGGTATAGTTGCCGGTCAGATCGAGACGCCAGCCGCCTTGGCCGATGCCGACATTCACTGTGAGCAAGTGCTGAGGCAGGTTGGGCAACAGGTCGCCCTTGACCACATCGTCGCCCCATGGGCCGAAGCTGTCGAGGGATTCGCGGAAAGTGGCATGGGTATAGGTGTAGATCACGCCCAGCGGCATGGTGAACCCGTCGCCCAGCAGCCCGCCAGCATCGTACTGTGCGGAAAATTCCACGCCCTTGGCATGGACGCGTCCGCCGGAGAACTGGTCGCCAATTGTGCAGCCTCCACCGCTCGACGCGGTGCAGGTGCCGACGAAATTGCTGTAATCGTTGAAGAAGCCAATCAAGGTCACTTGGGCATTATTGCCGGTATAGCGCAGGCCGGCTTCCCAGTTGGTCGAGATTTCGGGTTCCGCCAGCGTGCCGCCCGCGCTCACCGGTGGAGGGTTGGTGAAACCGCGATGCACGCCGCCCAGCAGCAGCAGGCCGCCGCCAAGCTCGTAGGTGGCACCGATGCCGGGTATCCACACATCCACATTGTTGCTGCTGCTGTCGATCAGCGTCCCGCGATTGTCGCGCTCGGTACTGGAGGGGGTCGACGCATAGCGCGTGCGCTTGAGATCGATCGTTTCATAGCGGATGCCCGGCGTGACGGTGAGCCTGCCGATCGCGATCGTGTCGCGCAGGAAAAAGCTCCACGCTTCCGCCGCATTGACCTGGTTGGAATTGCTGCCGGGCTGGCCCGCGCTGGAAAGCACCATGGTGCCGTTCAGCATTGTATAGCGGTCGTCCTGCTGGAAACGGTCCTCTTCATCCTCGTGATAGCGGGCCGAAAGCTCCAGCGCATGACTTGAGCCGCCCAGTTCCACATCCTTGGTCAGCACGGTCTGCACGCCCTTGGTGTGGTAGAGCCGGTCGTTTTTGCGGACGCGCAGGTCGCCGTCACCGCTGTCGCTGCCGGTGAGATAGGTAAAGGCGGACGCGTTATCGGGAGCGGTGGGATCGGCCAGCACGGCCGCCAGGCTGCGGTTGCTGCCGCCGGCATTTCGGACGTCCTGCAGCTTGTACCAGATGCGGTGGGTCTCGGTGATATAGCCTACCGTGGTCAGCCCCCAGCCGCCTCCGAAATCGACGTCATGAGTCAGTTGGTATGTATAATGCTCGACATCCATCTCGTCGCGCTGGCTGCCGGCATAGCGGCGGTTGGGCGTGGCGGAGAAATCGGCGCGGCTGAGGCCGAGATAGGTCTCGTCGGAATGCTGCTTGTAGTACTGGAACTTGAATTCCAGGCTCTGTTGTAGCCCGGCGGCTTCGTTGGAGCGCAAGGCGATCTTGCCGAGATAGTCCTGGGTCGAAAAGCCGGTGGGGCCGCCATTGTCGAGCACTTTGAACCCGTCGCTGCGGGCCTGGTGGGTTTCCACGGAAACGCCCAGATCGTAGCTGCCGAGCCGCTTGTAGCCGCCCGCCAGCGCATGGGCGCGCAGGGTTCCCCGTTCACCCACGCTGATCTGCCCCTTGCCCGAAACGGCATCCACTGCATCCGGGATCGCGCTGGAGAAGAAGTGTATTGCGCCTGCGGCGGTGTGCGGCCCATATTTGATCGCGCCTGCGCCCTTGACCACTTCCACCCCGGCCATGCGTCCGACATTGGGGAAGTAATAGGCGGAAGGTGCAGCATAGGCGGCAGGCGCCTTCAATATGCCGTCTTCGTAAATCGCGATCTTGGAATTGCGGTCGTCATAGGATCCGCGGATCGCGATATTGGGGCGCAGGCCGAAACCCTCCTCCTCGCGCAGGTTGACGCCGGGGACCTGGCGCAGCACCCGGTTGATGTCGGTATAGGAGAAGTTCTCCAGCTCCTCGAGATCCAGATAGGTCGCCGAACCGGCGACACCGGCCGCGCCCTCGACCGATCCGGTGACGATGATTGCGTCCAGCGCAGGATTGCGTCCCGTTCCCTCGGCCGCGTCTTCCGCAAAGGCTGGGCCATGGATGGCGACGATAGCGGCGCTGCCGGCAAGCAGAGCTGAACGGCGAAGAAGAGTGGAAACGGGCACGATTATCCTCAATCTTTGAAACGAATTATTGCGAGTGATTTTCAACAGCGCCTCTATTGCGACCTATTTGCAGCAGCAAGTGGAAATGCCGGCTTGAGACGATGTTTTTCGCTCGCTAGTGCCGAGAGGACACACATGCAGCAGGTGAAGAGATGAAGGCGACGATCTGGCACAATCCGAACTGTTCGAAATCGCGTGCCGCGCTGGAAACGCTCAAGTCGCGCGGCGACATCGAACTGACCGTGGTGCAGTATCTGAAGGATCCGCCTTCGCGCGAAAAGCTCGCCCAGCTCTATCGCGATGCGGGGATGGCGCCGCGCCAAGGTCTCAGGCTTCAGGGAACCGATGTCCGGGAACGCGGCCTTTCCGGTGCCGATGATGAGACGGTGCTGGACGCGATGGTCGCCGATCCGAAACTGATAGAGCGGCCGCTGGTTGAAACCGAAAAGGGCGTGCGCCTGTGCCGGCCGCCGGAGAAGATCGAGGAAATCCTGTAACCGTCGGTGGCTTTGACAGCCTGCCGCACCACGCTTGCCAAGCCTTCGCGAATTTGCGAATCCCCCTGTAACAATTTCCTGGCCCCGCCTGCAGGGGTGCTGCAATCGGGGGCGAGTCCCACATGAATGGTCGTGATCTGGCACAGGAGCGCAAGGGAACGGCCCTGCGACGTAAGCTGAGGGAACTGGCCGGACCTTGGGGAGTGTTCCTCGAAGGCTTCCTCAAACACCCGGTGATGGTCGGATCGATCATCCCCTCTTCGGGTTTCACGATCCGCAAGATGCTGGCTCCGGTGAAGTGGGACGAATGCAAGCTGTTCGTCGAATATGGTCCCGGGGTCGGCACTTTCTGCCGGCCCGTGCTCGACCGGCTGCGCCGCGACGGCGAGCTGATCGTGATAGACACCAACCCACTCTATATCGATTATCTCAAGCGCACGATCCGTGACAGCCGCTTCCATGCGGTGCTCGGCTCGGCAGAGGATGTAGAAGAAATCGTCCGCGTTCACGGGCATGAGCAGGCGGATTACGTATTGTCCGGCCTGCCCTTCTCGACTCTGCCTGAAGGAGTCGGACCCAATATTGCGGCGGCGACCTATCGCGTGGTCCGCGAAGGCGGTGCGTTCCTCACATATCAGTTCAGCAATGTCGCCCGCGATCTGACCGCGAAGCACTTCTCGCGCGTAGAAACCGGTTTCGAATGGCTCAACATATTGCCCTGCAAGCTCTGCTGGGGCTGGAAGTAGGGCGCGCTTATCCGAGCGGCATGCTCGGTCCCTCGGCTTCCCCGCCGCCCGATAGCTGACGATGCGCGGCGGCCATCACCGCCATAAACAGCACCAGCATGATGCTGCCGATCGCGGCAAGGGCGATGCTTGCCCCGATCAGAGAGGCTTGCGGCCCGGCCAGCGAGAATATCAGCGCCAGGAGGAAATAGGCCAGCAGGCCGATCACGATGGCGGCAATGCCCAGCAGCAGGTAGAACGAGGCCAGCCGCATGCCGT
>DASWIR010000484.1:0-3668 GCA_036397575.1 Alteraurantiacibacter sp.
CGTTCCACGCTCGCACATGACTTCCAAGCACGACCGATACGAATCACCGCTCGCCACTCGCTACGCCAGCCTCGCGATGCAGGAGAACTTCTCGGCAAGGCGGCGGGCGCTCGTGTGGCGCGATCTCTGGATCGCTCTGGCCGAATGTGAAAAGGAGCTTGGAATCGCCATCAGCGGCGCTCAGATCCAGGCGCTGAAGGATGCGCGCGACGACGTCGATCTCGATCGCGTCGCGGAACTGGAACGAGAGCTGCGCCACGACGTGATGGCGCACGTCCACGCCTATGGGGAACAGGCCCCGGCCGCCCGCGGTGTCCTGCACCTGGGGGCGACGTCCTGTTTCGTGGCCGACGGGGCCGATCTGGTTCTGATCCGGGACGGTCTCCAAATCCTTCGTGCCCGCTTGCTCGATGCTGCCCGCCGCTTTGCATCGTTGGCGCGCGAACACCGCGCCTTGCCGATGATCGCGTTCACGCACTTCCAGCCCGCGCAGCCGACGACCATGGGCAAGCGCGTGTGCCTCTGGCTGCAAGATCTGCTCTTCGATCTCGAAGAGCTGGAGCGGCTGCTGGACGACTTGCCGTTTCGCGGCGTCAAAGGGACCACCGGCACCCAGGCATCCTTCCTGCAGCTGTTCGGCGGCGACCACGACAAGGTGCGCTCGCTCGACAGGATGGTGACCGAACGCATGGGGTTCGCGCGGAACCTGCCGGTGTGCGGCCAGACCTATCCGCGCAAATGGGACGCCCGGCTCCTCAACGTGGTGGCGGGAATCGGCATTTCCGCGAGCAAATTCTCGACCGACCTGCGCTTGCTCGCGCACCGGCGCGAGGTCGAAGAGCCGTTCGGCGACCGCCAGATCGGTTCCTCGGCGATGCCGTACAAGCGCAATCCCATGCGCAGCGAGCGAGTGGGGGCCTTGTCACGCTACTTGATGGAACTCGCTCCCAACGCCTGGCATACCGCGGCGAATCAATGGCTCGAGCGCACGCTCGACGATTCGGCGAACCGGCGCATCGCCATTCCCGAGTCGTTCCTGGCGGCGGATGCGATCTTGATGCTCGTCAGCGACATCGCCAACGGCATGGTGGTCTGGCCCAAGGTGATCGAGGCCAATCTGCGGCGCGAGCTGCCTTTCCTCGCGACCGAAAGCGTGCTCATGGCGGCGGTCGGCGCAGGTGGCGACCGCCAGGACCTGCACGAACGGATTCGCGTCCACTCCCACGAGTCCGCAGCCCGGCTCAAGCAGGGTGCCGCCGACAACGATCTATTGGAGCGGATCGCCGGCGATCCGGCCTTTGCCGCGGTCGCCGGGGAGCTGCCTTCGCTTCTCGAACCGGCCCGCTTCGTGGGGCGGGCGCCCGAGCAGGTCGACGAGTTCCTCGCGGAGGTCGTCGATCCGCTCCTCGCCGCGCGCGCCCACGTCGCCGTGCCGGCAGGCGAGATCAAGGTCTAAGGAAGCTCTGATCCAACCCGCACGGCGTTGCCGAGGCCGACGCCGCCCGATTCTGCGATGCCACATCTTGGCAGCCGCTGCGGCTACGGCCTGCGCTTCGCGCCTTGAACCAGTCTGTTTCCATCCTCGGTTCCGCTCGCAGGGATAGATCAGAGCTTCCCTAGAGAGCCGGGGGCCCGTCGACGACGGGGCAAGAAAAAAGCGGGGAGGGGTCGGCGCCCCTCCCCGCGATCCCGATCGCTGCCGGGATCAGCCGTCGATCTCGTCTTCGAGATCCTCGAGCATCTCCTCGAGTTCCTTGAGGTGCTTCTCAAGCTTCTTGATGCGCGCGGCGAGTTCCTTGTCCCGGCTGGACGCCTTGGCCTTGGCCTTCGTCTTGGGGAGCTGGACGACCTTCTCTTCGATGATCACGTCGTGGTCCTGGTGCAGGTCTCCGAACCCGTCGATTTCGAACGAGACTTCTAGCTCCTGGTTGCCATCTCCGCGGCCGAGCTGGCCCTTCAGCTGATTCATCAGGATCTCATGGAGCTCGGCATTGTCGCCGTGTTCGCCACCCATCTTCTTGACGACGATGACCTGATGATTGCCTTTGCCTTTCTCGTCGAAAGTGAACGCGTTGCCGCCTTCCAGGACCCAGACGCCGGCTCCAGATTGGTCAAGGTTCGTCGCATGTCCTTGGAGGCGGCCATGGTCGACGTCCGCCGGGCCATTGAAGATGACGCGCTTCTCGATCTTCTTCTCGGCGCCGGCGCCGCACTTGTCGCAGCAACCGCAGCCTTCGCCGCTGACCTTGGCGGGGGTCCAGGACCCGACATTCGGTGCGACGTACTCGATGACCGATGCGGCTTGTGCATCCGCGCAGCCGGATTCGCTGGGCGAATAGGCGACCAGGAAGTCGCCGACGGCGTCGTTCGATCCGGGCGCGAAGGTGATCTCGCGTCCGACGACTTGCGAGGGCACGTCGCTGCAGCAGGCCTTCTCGGTTGCGACTTGAGCGACCGGGGCGGCCTTCGATGCGCTGCAGGCGGGCTCCTGGGGGGTGAAGAACAGTGACACGCCCTGCTGCTGGCCCGCCTCGAGCGTGCAGTCCTGCGCGTTCACGAAGATCACCGAGTCGCTGGTGAACGGGAGCAGATCGCATTCACTCGGGACGAGCGTGACGTTCTGGGCGCCGGTTTCGAACTGGAAGTTGATCGTCTCGGCGGCCTTCTCGCAGCTCGTGGGCGCGCCAGCGATCACGGAAGCAGCGGCGGCCTTTTCGCAGCACCCGGACTTGCCCGCAATGACGGAAGCCGCAGCGGCGGCGGCGGCCTTTGCGCAGCCCTGGTTCGCGCCAGCGATCACGGAAGCAGCAGCGGCCTTCTCGCAGCCTGCGGCCTTGCCGGCGACGACGGCGGCGGCAGTCTTCTCGCAACTCTGGTTCGCGCCGGCAATGACCGATGCAGCCGTCGCTGCGCAGGCCGGGGCGGCTTCGCACGCACTCGGGGCGTTGCCAATCGTCGCAGCCTTGCTGCCGGAGCAAGCGGCCTTGAGCGCGTTGCATTCGCCGCAGTCTTCGCCACCGACGGTGGATGCAACAGCGGAGGCGGTGCAGGATGCGGCGCCCACGGTTTGCACGCTCGAACAGCCCTCGACGACCACATTCGCCACGGGGGCGAAGGCCTCGTTGCAGGCGTTGGCAGCTGCGGCAATCGGGCAGCCGGTCGCGCCGGAAACCGACGAGGTCACGGACGCCGCGGCGCAATCCAAATCCTCGGTGCAGTCCGTGAGGTCCACGACCGCGTTGGCGGAACAAACTTGGAGTGCGGACGCGAGGGCCTGCAACTCGACGACCTGCGCTTCCAGCTCGCAGATCTTCTTGTCGATGGGGCACTCGGTCGGTTCGGATTGGGCCGCAAGCGGAGCGGCGAGCAAACCGAAGAGAAGGAAGTGGGCGAAGTAAAGCTTCATTTTTGGGATTCCGTTTCGGGCTTGAGGGACAAGGCAGCCCTACCCTTCATGGCAGAGGGTGTTTGCCGAAAAGCCTTCGCCTCAGCCTACCTTCTGCGGTGCTCATCGGACGCTCCCGATTCCTGACCCCCGGCCTGCCCCTGGCGGACCAGCTGGCGGCCGCGCTGGAACGGGGATTTCATGGGCTTGCGATTCTCAGCGACGGGCCGGCACCGCCCACCAAGGGCATCGAGGCTGCCCGCAAGGCCTCTGGAGCCGGTTG
>DASWIR010000485.1:0-9195 GCA_036397575.1 Alteraurantiacibacter sp.
CAGCGAGCAGGCCGAACGCGCTGCACGCATCACCCGCGCCCAGCAGCGCGAAGGTGCGATCAATTCGCTTGTACGGTTGGATGCGGAGCGCACATTGGCGGAAACCAGAGCTCAGCTGGCGGCGCAGGATGCGGCCGTCTCGCGCGCCCAGATCGACCTGTTTCGCGCCCTGGGCGGCGGCTGGTCTGTCCGATCAGAGAGCGTCACGGTCGCTGATATTCGCAAGGGTGTTGGAGATGGAATCCGATAGGTGAACACGGCCGGTCACGGTGGCTATTCGCTTACCGATGTTTGCAATGCAGCTACCGCCTAGCGTTGGAATGCAAGGGTGGATAGATAACTCCGAATTGATTGATCATCGTTGACTTCATCTGCTTTTGACCCAATTTGGGACATGGGCAGGGGGAAGTCACTTATGGTTGAAGGTTTCATTGAACCTCTCGAAGCAACTATCTGGTCGGAAGAGATACTCAAGCTGATCGATCGATGTTACCGGCCGAATGCACGGCACAATCAGGAAGCGCTTCTGCGAACCGCTTTTTATCTGCTCCAGCTCTCGCCCGAGCCCCTGCGTCGGGCTCTTTCGCCGACCATCGGTGAGACCGATTTCGAAACACTGCTGGAAAATGGGGATTTCGAACAGGCAGCCGGCGTGCTGTTTCCGGTGGCCGGAGAGCCTGTTTTCGCGTCGGATGACCGGTCAGCATCGGCCGATGAGGTCAAACGTCATTGCGAGGCCACGTCATCCGCCGTTGCAGATGCGCCTGCTCTTGCAATCGTCACCGAAAGGGCGGGCAAAATGGTGACTATGGTTGAGCGTCCGCGGCTGAATTAATCGTCGCGCCCTGCCTGGTCGAAGCCTGCGTAGATTGCCATCCTGACAAGATCGGCGGTACCATTGGCTTCGAGCTTCCTTGAGACGTTCTGTCTCAGAACCTCAACTGTCCTGTGACTGATGCCCAGTTCGAGCCCGGCCTGCTTGTTGGACATCCCCTGTACCACGCAGCTCAGAATCGCCGATTGCCGCTTTGTCAGCCCGGCGACAAGCCTTCGGGCCTGCATGCGCCTTTGCTCGATGGCACCCCGCTCTCGGGCTTTTTGTTGCAATTTTTCAATGGCCTGGTCGAGAACCTCGACATTCATCGGCCATTCCAGATAGTCGCTGGCCCCGGCCTTAATGGCACGGACGACATCGGCCGTGTCCGGTGTAGCATGGTAAAACGCCACCGGCAGATACCGGCCGGTCGTCTCCAGGGCGCTGAATATCTCCAATGTTTCGTCGTGCCGGTCGTCGTAGAGGAGCGCAACGTCGCCTTCACAAGGCGAACCGATGAACTCCTCGATCGAGGAATAAATTTCGACATGATGGTTCTCCGCATATAGTGCGCCGGCAATTGCCGCCCTACGTGCGGGGTTGCCTTCGATTACGATTATTTTTGATCGAACCGACATTTCATATCCTCACAAGTCGAATTTGGAATCTGGCCGCAGAACTCGCTACCCGAACATCTGATCGGGGCCGCAGACCAAAGTGCCCGACTGATCCACAAAATGCGAGCATTTTCCGCCAGTTGCCTCATTCGATCACTCGCTTGCGGACCATGCTGTAAACCGTCGATCTGGTAACGATGAGGTGGTCGATCAGCCTGATGTCGAGGCCGTCTGCCAATTCCCGCAAGCGCGCGGTGGCTTTGAGATCGGCCCGGCTGGGTTTGGCCGAACCCGATGGGTGATTATGAGCGAGAAGCAGGCCGCCGGCGTGCAACTCGACAGCCCGTCTCAGGATATCGGCAATTCGCGACGAATGGCTCGAATGGGCTCCGACGCCCAGCATTTCATCTTTGATGAACCGGCCTCTCACATCGGCGAAGATGGCATATAAGGTCTCGCGACTTTCCGAACCGATCCGGAAACGGAGAAAATGGGAAAGCTGAGGATTGTCGACGCGGACATCTGCACTCAGCGCGTCGAAACGCAGTGCGAAATCGACAAATTCGCGCGCTGCGATCAGGAATTCGGCGATGTCCTCACCGTCGCTCCCGGCAACTGCGAGGAGCCGTTCCGGCGTCGCTTGCAGAATTGCGCTGGGGCTTCCGAAATGATCGATCAGCCGGTCGAGGACGTGCGGCCGGTCTTTTTGGACCCTTGCCAGGATGTCCGCCAGGATCTGTACGGTCCGTGCAGTCTCTCCCTCCTGCGATGGGCGGCGATGCCGATCGTGAGCACCAGCTGTTGCATGTAGGACGGGACTACCATCATCAGCGCGTAAGCCAGCGGCAGGATTTCGGAATTCAGGTCGCGAACCAGGTGACTGGTTATCGCCAGCCATTGAAACGATGCGAGACATAGTGGGTAGAACCTGTTTGCAAAAAGCGCGAGAGCCGTCAGCAGAAGCCCTGCGATGATATCCATGACCGCGTGGCCCACATCGATCGTCTCGAACCGAACGCCGGCACCGAAGATCGCATGATAGGGGAGGTCGAGAAAGAACATGGTGCCCACGGACAGCGCAGCGATCCGTTCCGGCGCCTTGCCCCATCGGAATGCCGCCATGCATAATGCGACCATGGCGATGAACTGAAAATCGGCCTTGTTTGCGAGAATGAATTCGATCATGCGACCTTTCATCCTCGCAAATCATGGCGCGGTCTAGACCTCGTTGGCCGATTCCAGCTGCGCGGTCTTTGCCGGATCCTGGACGGTGGTGTCGTCGTGATCACGGTGACCAAGTTCGCGGGCCGTGCTCTTCAGCTCAGCATGCACTCGAAGAACATCGCTGGTCCCGTCGATCAGCTGGCGCTGGGCCCGGGCAAGGCGGATCAGGGCAGCCTGACCCGCATCCACCGGCACCTCGGGATGCTGGCGAACCTTGATCATCTTCTGCATCAGGCGCGACGATTGCAGCAGCGCCTCGTCGAAGCTCGCTTCGGTTTTCCTGAGTTCGTGGCCGACTTCCGCCGTCTGCTGCAGCAAATCTGAATTCATGTCTGGTCTCCGGGGTGTGCCGGCTCAAGGGCAAACCCTACTTGGTTTTCGCGGGAGCGACGGAGACATTTTCCAGACTGTCACTTAGAACCTGCGCCGATGTTAATCCGAGAATGAGCACGGCGAACATGCCAAGCGTCATTATCAGGATCAGCGCGAGGCGGGACAGCGAAGCGTTCCGGCCGTTGAGCATTCCCGGGACGACTTCGGGTTCCTCCTGATGGACCCATTGTGCTTCCGATCGAAACGGAAGCGAGTCCTCCAGGTGGAAGACCTCTCGGTCGTCCGGGCAGCGTTCTGACGGCGAGAACACTCCATCCGGTAGTTCACTTTTCAGCTCTTCCCCTTTCAGGAAGGGGTTGGTGCCGGCGATAGTCCAATAAGCCTCGACGAGTTCCGAGGGCGAATTCACGCCGAGGCGATCTTTCAGCGTCCGGACATGCTGCTTTACCCGCGTCTCGGAAATTCCGAGCTCGTGACCGATTTCCTTGTAGGATTTGCGGGCTGCCAGGCGCTCCAGAACGGCAAGCTGCCTTGCAGTCAGAGTTGTCGAATCGGCAGCGCCCATCTCGTTTGCTCATCTGCGGCCGATTAAACAGGCATCACGCGAGGGCTGTGCCCGCTTCAGACCCAATGATGCGACCCGTTACGCTTCACCAATGTAGGGGAATCAACGTAGATGCAACCATGACCGGGAAAGTTCGCAGAACCACATCTGCTGACTACGGATGCGGTTGCTCCCTCATTGAACCGACCCAATTCGATTGGGCCACATTCATTGGCTGAAAGCGTCGATTACACTGAAGAAGAGATGGCGGAGACGGAGGGATTCGAACCCTCGATACAGGATTTACCCGTATGGCGGTTTAGCAAACCGCTGGTTTCAGCCACTCACCCACGTCTCCGGGATCCCTGGCGGCAATTCCGGCGCGCTATAACGGGGGCGGGTTGGCGCGGCAAGTACGCGGATGCGTGACAGCAACAATTGTCTCTCTGGCGAAATCCGGACTCGCCTGGCCGCAAATCGGACTCGCCTCGTCGAGCATTCATTGCTCCTTCAGGCGCCGGGGACTCTGATCCGCGGCGGATCACTCCGCTTGGGCGGGACAGGACAAGGCAATGAGTATTTTCGCAACGCTTCAGCGCAAGGGCGCGGCCGCACTGGCGGTCGCAGCGGCATTCATGCTCGGGGTCGCGCCGATGGCCTCGGCACAGGTTCAGCAGATCGACCCCGATACGGCAATCGACGGCGACCTGGCAGGACAGGAAACGCCTCCGCAGGCGGATTATCCTCCGCCTCCGCCCCCGATGCCGACGGATCCGGCGACGGATGAGAGCTACGCTTCGCCCTCGTCGACCGCGCCTTATCCGGACAATGGCTACACTGCGCCTGAAGAGATCTCACCCTATCCGCAAGTTGGAGCCACGGGCGAGGTCGCCGCTGCGGACAGTTCGACCACTTACCAGGAAGACGATCTGATCGGCGCGGCCGAAGGCGTGTTCGGCAAAGGTGCGGAAGGCGTCGCCGGGATAATCGAGGACATATTGGGCAAGCAGGGTGAGCCAAACGGTTACATAGTCGGGCGCGAAGGCGGCGGCGCCTTCATCCTCGGGCTGCGCTACGGTTCGGGCACGCTCCATCACAAGGTGGAGGGGCAGAAGCCGGTCTACTGGACGGGGCCGTCGATCGGCTTCGACGCGGGCGCCAATGCCGGCAGCACCTTTGTGCTGGTATATAATCTCTACGACACCGAACAGATCTACAAACGCTTCCCCGCCGGCGAAGGTCAGGCCTATTTCATAGGCGGCATGAATGCCAGCTACCTGAGGAGCGGGGACGTGGTGCTGATCCCCATCCGTGTGGGCGCGGGCCTGCGGCTGGGCGTCAATGCGGGCTACATGAAGTTCTCCAAGGAACAGAAGTGGCTGCCCTTCTGAGGCCTGAATGAACCTTCGCGCCGGATAAATCGGCGCAGGAGCATATTGTGCCTTGCAGCATCGGGGTGCGCTCGGCATTAGCCGCGCCGCCATGCTGGAAAAACTCGACCAACAACCGCCCGATGCGCTGCTCGCGCTGATCAAGCTCTACGAAGAGGACGAACGGTCCGACAAGATCGACCTTGGCGTCGGCGTTTATCGCACGGGTCAGGGCGACACGCCCGTATTCAGCGCGATCAAGGGTGCGGAGCGCCGTCTGGTCGAAGAGCAGGACAGCAAGGCCTATCTCGGCCCGGAAGGCGACATGGGCTTCGTCCGCGCGCTGATGCCGCACATCTTCGGCAAGGACGCCACCATGGGCGGGCGGATCGACGGCATGCAGGCGCCTGGCGGCACGGGCGGCGTGCGCCTCGCCGCGGCGATGGCGAAGCGGGCCGGGATAAGGCGTGTGCTGATGGGCACGCCCAGCTGGCCCAACCATGCGCAAATCCTCGCCGATCTCGGCCTCGAGGCGGCGAACTTCAACCATTCGACGGCGGAAGGCATGGCCGATCTCGACGCGCTGAAGGCGGCGCTGGCTGAGGCAGGCGAGGGCGATGCCGTGCTGCTGCATGGCTGTTGCCACAACCCGACGGGCATCGATTATGCCGCCGAGCAGTGGGACGAGATCGCCGCAATGCTGGCGGACAGCCCCGTGCTGCCGATCATCGACCTTGCCTATCAGGGCCTCGGGCAGGGCATGGAGGAAGATGCGGTAGGCATGCGCAAGGTTCTGGCGGCCGTGCCCGAAGCGCTTATCGCCTATAGCTGCGACAAGAATTTCGGCCTCTACCGCGACCGCGTGGGCGCCTTCTATGTGATGGCGAGCGAGGGTGGCCAGATCGACCGTATCATGTCCAATGGCTATGCGCTGGCCCGGGCCAACTGGTCCATGCCGCCCGACCATGGCGCCGCCGCGGTGCGGATCGTGCTGCGCGATGAGGCGCTGACGGCCGAATGGCTCGACGAACTCGACCAGATGCGCGCCCGTATCCGCCAGGTACGCGCACAGCTTGCGGCGGCCGGACAGGTTGGCAGTCTCGACCTGACACCGATCGGCGGCCAGAACGGGCTGTTCGGCATGCTCGCGCTCGATAAGAACCAGATTCAGGCACTGCGCAGCGACCACGCGATCTATATGGCGGGCTCGGGGCGCATCAACATTGCCGGGCTGACAGAGGGCAATATCGACAAGTTCATTTCCGCACTTGCGGCGGTGGCCGGGTAAGGATGGACCGTCAGCCGGTCCTCGTCGGGGAGAGGCTGATGCTGAGGCCGCTCACGCCCGCTGACTGGGACGCGCTCTATGCCGTCGCCAGCGATCCGGAATTGTGGGCGGCTCACCCGTCGCACAATCGCTGGCAGGAACCGGTCTTCCGCGAGTTCTTCGAAGACGCCCTGGCCAGGGGCGGTGCATTGGCGGTGACGATCAAGGATACGGGAGAAATGGTCGGCTCCTCGCGTTTCCAGGATTACCGGCCCGAAGGTGATGGGCAAGTCGAGATCGGCTGGAGCTTCATCCGTCGCGACCTTTGGGGGCAGGGCTACAACCGGGAATTCAAGGCGCTGATGCTCGAATATGCCTTCCGCCATGTGGAGCGCGTCGTATTCCGCGTGGGCGCGGAGAATGCGATATCGAGGAAGGCCATGGCGAATATCGGCGGGCGCCTGACCGGCGAGACTTTTGACGCCGAGCGCGCCGGCCGCCCGATGGAGCATGTGGTATTCGAAATCACGCGGGAGGGGTTTGGCGAAGGGCCGCTTTCGAAAACGGCTGGCTGATGATCAGCAGACCAAGGCGCTGATCATGATCATCTTCACCAATGTGCTGCTCGACAGCGGGATCCATCTCAAGCGAGACGTTCACCGCGCTCCTGGATGGCAGGGCAGCACGATGCTGACGATCCCGATGGTGACGCCGAGGCTGGCGCGGCTGGGCTCTACAGGATGATGCGATTGAAAGCGGTGTATAATTATCTGGGTACTGCAACCCTCCGGCATGACAACGGCGCCTGCCTTGTTCGTTCTGACCAAGTGGCCGTCTCGCCGGATACGGACAGGCGAAGGCCGGCCCGGTTTTCGAAGGTGGAAGCACCGGTCGAAGGCACGCTACGCAGGAATGCCGGCAACCCGTTGTCTTTCTGAACCGTCGCGCCTCCGTTCGAATAGGTGACCTTCAGCATGGTCCCGTCGCCGCAATCGAAATAGCTGCTGACGCCTGGACCGCCGATCGACTTGCAGGAGACGAGGCACAGCGCGCAAACGACCGTCAAAACATATTTATGCATGATCTAACTCCGTCTTCTCAGCGTCCTGTGCGCGTGCAAAGCACGTCGGCGAGATAGATACGGCCATTGACCGTTTCCATCGCCTGGCGCGCAGAGCCGGTCCATCCCGATGTGCGGCAGAACCTGTCCGCAGAGCGTTCGGCGCAATTCGCTGTCGCATTGCCGACCGGGCAAGCGAGAATGCGGCGGCCAAATCGTGCAGGGGCCGGAAAAAACTCGGCAGCCATTCCCCGCAGCGACCGGTTGTCACCGGTTTGATCGCCAAATCCGATGGGACGAATCGACTGGACGACGCGGCCCCGAAAACGGTTTCCGATCATCGGATTGTCGGCGTCGTAAGTACTGCATTGGCCGCGGAATCCCGGCTGCTCGCAAAGTTGCCATTCACCGGCTTTGATGCGGATTGAATTGACCGGCCACGCGAGTCCGAGATTCGACTGGGCCTGGGAAATGGCGACGGCTGGGCCGTTATAATTCGCATCGCGGTAAATCGTCGCTTCCACACCGGGAGGAGGGCGGAATATTCTCTCTTCCTGTGACCTGAGCGGCGCGCTGGCAAATCCCAGCACGACAAGGCAAGCGATACCGGCTGCAATACCAACGTTTCGCGCAAATCGGGCCATTGGAATGCCCCCCCCCTGTTTGGAGACGGTTTAACGTCGGAATGGCAGAAAAGTTCCCTCAATCAGTCGCTTCCGCAACATTGGAGGAAAATTGGCTTTAGGCGGCCAAGCCGTATCTCGGTAGGGCGCTAACCCCTGAGGCTCTCCAGCCGCTGCAAATAGCGCGCGACCGTGTCGATCTCGAGATTGACGGCGTCGCCCAGAGACAGCGCGCCCAGCGTCGTCACCTCGGCGGTGTGCGGGATGATGTTCAGCCCGAAATGGACCGCGCCATCCGGTTGGTCCTCGACGGTGTTCACTGTCAGGGAAACGCCGTCCACTGCGATCGAGCCCTTGGCGGCAATGAACGGCGCGAGCTCTTTCGGCGCGGCAATGGTGAGGCGTGTGGAATCGCCTTCGGTCGCGACGGCGCTCACGCTGCCCACCGCATCGACATGGCCTGACACGATATGCCCGCCGAGCTCCTCGCCGAGCCGCAAGGATGGCTCGAGATTGATCCGGCGACCCGGCTGCCACATACCCTTGGCCGTGCACGAGACGGTCTCGGCCGAGACGTCGACCGCAAACCATGCGTCACGGGCGGCCCCGCCGCGCTCCACCACCGTCAGACACACGCCCGAACAGGCGATCGATGCGCCTATCGCGATCTTCGCCGGATTGAAAGGACATGCGATCCGCACGTGCAGGTCCCCGCGTTGCTCCACGCTTTCGATTGTGCCGATGGCGGTGACGATCCCGGTGAACATGAAAGCGGCCTAGCGGATGCGGGTGAGGATTTCGAGAGTGTCCGTGCCGAGAGCCTTTGTGGCTTCGCGGCGCCAGCGATTATGCACCTCATCGAGGGAAGCAATACCGATATCGCCGAGGCACGGTTTGCCGCCGCCGATCAGGATCGGCGCGCGGTAAATAAGCAACCGGTCCACCAGATCCGCGGCGATGAAGCCGGCGGCCGTTTCCGCGCCTCCCTCCACAAGGAGATACTGCACCTCGGGCAGGTCGTGGACCGCTTGGGGAGAAGCGATTGCAGTCCACCCTTGCGGCGCTTCGCCGCGCGTCAGTACGCACCGGCGGGGCGAACGGCTCTCCAGCCCGGGAAGGCGCACATCGAGTTTCGGATTGTCGGTACGCAAGGTTCCGCCGCCGACCAGGATCGCATCCGACCGGGCGCGTTCCAGATGCGCATGGGCACGAGCCGCTTCGCCAGTGATCCAGCGGCTGGCTCCGTCGGCCAGCGCAATGCGGCCATCGAGCGAAGTTGCCAGTTTGAGCGTGATGTGGGGCCGACCCAGTGTGGTGCGCGCGAGATAGCCCGCGAGGCTTTC
>DASWIR010000486.1:0-13274 GCA_036397575.1 Alteraurantiacibacter sp.
GAAATATTGCCCGGCTTCGTCATCACCAGCTCGGCCAGCGGGATGAAGGCCTCCTTCAGTTCGGGCCACTCGAAAAATTCCAGCTGCTGCCGGTCCTCATATTGCGCGTCAGCCAACACTGCTCTCCTCGTCTCGGGGCCATCAAGCATTGCCGCCCTCGGGGGCAAACGTCCAAGCGGCGGTTTCTCCGCCGGCCGGACGCCACCCGTCTTGCGCGCCGCCTGCCTTGCTATATGCCTCGGCGCCCATGGCTGGCAAAGCGCGTCTCACCACCGGATCGATCACCGGGCACCTGATCGGGCAGACCACACCCGCGATCATCGCCATCGCGGCGATGACTTCGGTCGGGATCGTCGATGCCTATTTCATCGGCCGGCTGGGCGGGACGGAGCTGGCTGCGATGAGTTTCGTCTTTCCCGTCGCCCAGGCGCTGTCCAGCCTCGGCGTTGGCGTGATGGCCGCGATCGCCTCGGTGGTTTCGCGGCGGCTCGGCGCGGATGAGTTCGAGCGGGCGCACCGCACGGCCAATCTGGGTATCGTGCTGGCGACAGCGCTCGGCGTGCTTATGGCGATCGTCCTGTTCAGTCTGCGCCATCCGTTGTTCAGGGCGATGAATGCGCCGCCGGAGCTGCTGCAACTGATCGATCTGTTCATGGTGCCCTATTCGATCGGCTTCCCGCTGCTGCTCGTGCTGATGGGGCTCAACGGTACGCTGAGGGCGATGGGCGAGGCGAAGAAGAGCTCGGCGATCATGATCGCCATGGCCGGGAGCAATCTCGTGCTAAACCCGCTGCTGATCGATGGGTTGGGGATCCTTCCCGGCTACGGAATCGCCGGCTCGGCCTATGCGACGATCCTCGGCATGCTGTTGGCGACCGTGCTGGGCTTCTTGGCGATTCGGCACACAGACCTGCCGTTCCGCCCCGCAATTCTCAAGAACTGCCACTGGGGCGCGAACACGAAGGCGCTGGCGCGCATTGCGGGACCTGCCAGCATCGCCAATTCGATCAATCCGATGGGCCTGTCGATCCTTACAGGGCTCCTCGCGCTGGAAAGCGCAGCGGCAGTCGCGGGCTACGGCGCGGCGACGCGGTTGCAGGCCTTTGCGATCGTCCCATTGCTCGGCCTTTCGGGTTCGATCGGTGCGATAGTGGGGCAGAATTGGGGTGCGGGTCATCGCGACCGGGCGCGCTCGGCTTTGATCCAGTCGGGCATATTCTGCCTGGGGTACGGCCTCGCCGTGGCGCTCATCATGGTGCTGGCGCGCGAGCCGTTGGCGCGGATGTTCTCCAGCGACCCCGCCATCATTGCCAATTTCACGCATTATCTGGTGATCGCCGCCTGGGGTTATGCCGGTTTCGGCCTGCTGATCGTCACCAACGGCGCATTGAACGCGATCGACCGTTCAGGCACGGCATTACTGCTGTCCGCGGCGCGCGTGGTGCTGCTGATGCTGCCAGCCGCATGGCTGCTGCGCGGGACTTGGGGGGCGAGCGGGCTGTTCACGGCCGAACTGGTGGCCAATCTGGGCGGAGGGCTTCTGGCGGCGCTTCTGGTGCTGTATCTTTTCCGGCCCGGCCAGGGCCGGTCGATTCCAGCGGCCGCCACCGAACCCGAAGTTGTCAGCTGAAGCGAGTCCGCTTTTATCGCATGTCCTTTCGTGCCGGACCGGCCCGTGGCGCAGAATCTGCGGCGGGCGATCAGTGTGAACGCAAATATCGCTCATACAAACGCTTGATCTCAACTGCACTTGAGGTTCTATGAGTGCACTCCTCTGCGAAAAACAGCAAAGGAGAAACCAAGTGAACCACCCCCTCAGAACGGGCCTGATCTATGGCAGCACACGCGAAGGGCGGCTGTGCGACAGCGTGGCAGGATGGGTCGCCGATCAGGCTCGCACGCAGGAGCGCATCGTGCTCGATCCGATCGATCCGCTGGCTGGGGATGACGGGATGCTGCGCGGCCGGATCGATGCCGCGGATGCCTTCATCGTTGTCACGCCCGAATATAATCACAGTTTCCCGGGGCCGCTGAAATCCCTGATCGATTCCGCCAAGCGGGAATGGGAGGCCAAGCCTGTCGGTTTCGTATCTTATGGCGGTATTTCGGGAGGTTTGCGCGCGGTTGAGCATTTGCGCGGCGTCTTTGCCGAACTGCACGCGGTCGGCCTTCGCGACTCTGTAAGCTTCGCCAATGCCTGGGACCAGTTCGACAGCGAGGGGCGCCTGCGCGATGGCGCCCGCGCAGGACGGAGTTTGTCGACGATGCTGTCGCGGCTCGAATGGTGGGGAGTCGCGCTGCGCAATGCACGTGCTGCACGCGCCTATGGAGAAGCCGCATGATCGACCTCGAAGCCTATTTCCGCCGGATCGGCTATAGCGGCGGGCGCACCGTGGACCTTGAAACCCTGGCGGCGTTGCAGGAGCATCATGTGACTGCAATCGCCTTCGAAGCGATCGACGTCCTGCTCGATCGCGGCGTGGACATCTCGCCCGTGGCGGTGGAAACCAAGCTGGTTGGCCGCCGCCGCGGCGGTTATTGCTACGAACAGAACGGACTGTTCCGCCAGGTACTTGAGGCGCTGGGTTTCGAGGTCGAACCGTTGATTGCGCGGGTCAACTGGATGATGCCCGCCAATTCGCCGCTGCGCCCGCCCACGCATATGGCGCTGCGTGTCACCATCGGCGGCACGGCTTGGCTTGCCGACACCGGCTTTGGCAGCTGCGTGCCCACCGCGCCATTGCGTTTGGACAGCCGCAATCCGCAGCCGACCCGTCACGAGACATTTCGGCTTATGCCGATGGACGACGAACTCCAGCTCGAGGTAGCGATCGCCGGCGGATGGGCGCCGCTCTACCGGCTGCTTGGCGCGCGGCAGCGGGACGTCGATTTCGAACCCGCCAACTGGTACACCGCGACGCATCCCGGTTCACATTTCCGCCATCGCCTGATCGTTACGCGCACGACGCCTCAGGCGCGCCACATTCTTGCCGGCGCCCGCCTGACCGTACGCCATGCTGGCGGAACGAGCGAACGCCGCCTTCTCGGCGCGGATGCGATTGAACGCGAACTGGCCGAACGGTTTCTGCTCCCCGTAGAGGCGGAGTGGCGCCCCTTGATCGACAATGCTGCGCTGGATGTGAGGGAGGAATTGGCCCTTACCAGCTGAAACCGGCCTTCACCGCGCGCTCTTCCGCATCGGTGCTCTTGCGGCCAAGCAGCTTGTTGCGATGGGGAAAGCGGTCGAACCGCGCGATCATGCGGTAGTGGCTGCGCGCGAAGGCCCAGCCATGGCGCGGCAGTCCGCGATAAAAGGCCAGGCACCGCAGCTGATCCGAAATATGTTCCGAATGCATTAGCGGCATGCCGAGGAACTGGCGCTCCGTCATGCCCAGCCGGTTGTCATATCCTCGCCTCAGCGCTTCGCGGGCGATGCTGCGCGCCAGCGGGTCGAAAGCGAATGAGCGGCGCTGACCGCGATAGATGTTGCGCGGCACCTGATCGAACAGCAGCACTGCGGCCTGCGCCGTTTGCCGGTCGGCAAGGAATTCGCCTGGCGGGCGCGTGCAAAGCATTGTGAGCTCGCGTTCGAAGCGTTTGCGGAGCGTCTCATCGACACGCGGCCCGCCACGAAACCAGTCGCGCGGGCCGAGACTTTGGAACCAGAAATGGAGAAGTTCGGCTGCCCAGCGGCGGGGCGGGGCGGCCAATGCTTAGCCTGTGCCGTCTTCGGTGCGGGTATAGGGAACGAAGTCGTCGAGGAACACCACGCCGGTGGTGAAGCCGGAGGTCGGGTCGATCGTGCGCATCACGTCGTTGGCGCAGATCTGCGAGCCGTGACGCTCCATCACCAGCACGTCGAACTTGTCGAGCATTTTGGGATCGCGGGGGCGTGCGACCCATACCGTCTTGCCTCCATCGTAAACGATGGCGGTCTCGTCGATCACCTGCACATCGCGGCTCTGGAAGGATGTGATGCAATTGCGCGGCTCGCCGGCCACGCGGCCTTCGAGCATTTTTGCAAGGCGTTCCTCACCCTTTTCGGCAGTGGTTTTGGCCTGGGCGGCCGAACCGGCGAGCGCCAGGGCGCCAATGGCAAGTGCAGCGGTGAACTTCTTCATGTTCTCTCTCCTGCTAGGCCATTGATATTGCATGCCGGAAAGTGAACGGAGGCTGACCCGGCGATCCGGAACGGATGGAAAGTGCTCTATTCCGGGCTTGCGCCTTCGGAAATGTCCGGCAGTTCGGACTGGTCGGCCCCGTCCGCCGGGCCGCCGATCAGCACGAAACGGCGGTCGCAATAGCCGCAATCGACATACCCATGCTCGTCGATTTCGAGGAAGATTCGCGGATGGCCGAGCGCGGACGGGCGGTAATCGGCGCCCGCGCGGATGCCGCCGGAGCCGTCGCAGCTCACGCGCGTAGTTTCGACCCTGGTGATTTCGGGTGGTTCGATCATGCGCCGCAATTATCCCCGGCGCGGACAATGCGCAACCGGCTACTGGTAGTTGATCTGGACCGTGAAGGAGCCCGTATAAACGCCGACCGTCTGTCCCGGGTTGACGTTGAGCGTACCGCCGACGCGGAAGGCGAACGCGCCGCTCGGCGAATCGATCCGATAGCGCACGAAGCCGTTGGAATTGGGATTGCCGCTGACATAGGTGAGGTCGGGTGCGGTATCGAGGTTAACGCCGGTGATCGCCATAGTCGCCCCACCGGGGCCGGAGAGGGTGATGCTGCCGGGCTTCTGGAGCATGACATTGCGCCCGGGGGTGCCTATGCCCTCGAACACGGCCGGCTGACACACGCTGGTGTGGATCAGGCCGGCAGTGGCATTGCAGCTTGCAGAGGCAGTGGGAACCATGACGATCGTGCCGCCGCCGGAGACATTGGAAATGGTACCGAAATTCATGTCGGCCGTGCTGAGCAGCGATAATGGCTCGAGAATAGTCGCCTCGGCGTTAACCTGGGCGACGGTCTGGGCAGAGGCGGGCGCTGCGAATAGCCCGGCTGCAAGGGCCAATATGCGGGCAGAACTCCGCCCTGCGAGAGGCAGACCCGCGAGGAAATTGGCAAATATTGCGAAGTAACCCGGCATAGATATCACGATAGACAAACAGGGTTACCAAACTGTTCACATCGCTTAATTTTTTATGCTCCCTTGCCATGCTCGGGCAGGATAAGGATCGGTGTCGGCGCCGTCCGGGCTTTACGCAGGCAGGCGGGTCGCCCAAATGGGGCCCGACATGAGCGATTCCGCAGCAATATCGATCAAGAACCTCGTCAAACGCTATGCCGGCGCCAAAGGCGCCGAAGGCAAGCTGGCGCTGAAAGGCGTCAGTTTCGATGTGCCGCAGGGCGGCATTTTCGGCCTGCTGGGCCCTAACGGGGCGGGAAAGTCCACCCTCATCAATATCCTTGCCGGGCTGGTTACGAAAACCGGCGGCAGTGCCGAGATCTGGGGCCACGATATCGATCGCAATCCGCGCAATGCCAAGCGGATGATCGGCATCGTGCCGCAGGAAATCGTGTTCGATCCTTTCTTCACGCCCATAGAGGTGCTCGACATCCAGGCGGGCTTCTATGGCGTTCCCAAGGCGAAGCGGCGTTCGGAGGAACTGCTGCGTGCGGTGCATCTGCTCGATAAGCGCGATGCCTATTCACGCACGCTTTCGGGCGGGATGAAGCGCCGCCTGCTGATAGCCAAGGCGATGGTCCATTCGCCGCCGGTCCTGGTGCTGGACGAGCCGACAGCCGGCGTCGACGTCGAACTGCGGCGCCAGCTGTGGGAACTGGTGACCGAACTTAACGCCGAGGGCGTCACTGTGGTGCTGACCACGCACTATCTCGAAGAGGCCGAGCAGCTGTGCGATCGCATTGCGATCATCAACCATGGGGAGCTCATCGCCAACAAGCCGACGCGCGAACTGGTGGGGATGATGGGTGAGAAGATCGTCGCGCTTACCCTCGACCGCGACGTGGCGGACCTGCCCTGCGATCCGCAATTCAAGAAATGCGAGCGCACGGGCGAGCGCAATATCGAGATCACCTACGACAAGGAAAAGATGACCGCCGGGCAAGTGCTCGCCATGGTCCAGCAGCAGGGCTTCGCAATCGAAGACGTGACCACGCGCGAGGCGGACCTGGAGGACGTGTTCGTGTCGCTGACCAGCGGGACAGAAGAAGTGGCATGAGCACGCGCGAATATGACGTGCTGATCATCGGCTCGGGCGCTGCCGGGCTAACCGCCGCGCTGACGCTGGCAACGACATGCAAGGTACTGGTGCTGGCCAAGGGCCAGCTGAACAGTGGTTCCACCGCCTGGGCGCAGGGCGGGATCGCCGCGGTGCTCGATGCCGGCGACACGTTCGAGGACCACATCCGCGACACCATGGTCGCGGGAGCGGGGCTCAATCGCCGCGAGACGGTAGAATTCGTGATCGAGCGCGCGCCGCATGCGATCGAGCGGCTGTGCGAGCTCGGCGTACCCTTCAACCGGGATGGGGAGAACCTCCACCTGACGCGAGAGGGCGGCCATTCGCACCGGCGCATCGTCCACGTCGCCGATGCCACCGGCTGGGCCGTGCAAGCAGCGCTGCTCAAGGCGGCGGAGGAAAATCCCAACATCACCCTGCTGCCCAATCGCAGCTGCGTCGAGCTGATCACCGGCAGGAACGAGGCCCGTTATTCCGGCGCTGGCCAGGTGTGGGGCGCCTATGCGCTCGATGAAGCGACCGGCAAGGTGCAGGCCTATACGGCGCGGGCGACGGTAATGGCCTCGGGCGGGGCCGGCCGCGTCTACCAGTTTTCCACTGCGCCGCGCGGCGCCACGGGTGACGGCATCGCCATGGCGTGGCGCGCGGGATGCCGCATTGCCAATATGGAATTCATGCAGTTCCACCCGACCTGTCTTTACAATCTCGAGGTCAAGAACTTCCTCGTCACCGAAGCGGTGCGCGGCGAAGGCGGGCAATTGAAGCATCCGGAAACGGGGCATCGCTTCATGCCCGACTACGATCCGCGTGCCGAACTCGCCCCGCGCGACATCGTCGCCCGCGCGATCGACGATCAGATCAAGCGCGATGGTCTCGATTACGTCCATCTCGACATCAGCCACCGCCCGTCGGAATTCGTGCGCGAGCACTTCCCGACGATCCACGAGAAGCTGCTCGCGCTCGGCATCGACATGACGAAGGAACCGATTCCGGTGGTTCCGGCCCAGCATTACACTTGCGGTGGGATCGTCATCGACCTCGATGGCCGCACCGACCTGCCCGGCCTCTACGCCGCCGGCGAATGCACGGAGAGCGGCCTCCACGGCGCCAACCGTCTCGCTTCCAATTCGCTGCTCGAATGTTTCGTGTTCGGCGAGGCCGCGGGCCGCGATATCCTCGCCAATTGGGATTCATTCCCCGCCCCCCCGCCTATCCGCGAATGGGACGAAAGCCGGGTGACCGATTCCGACGAGGAAGTCGTCATCAAACAGAACTGGACCGAGATCCGCCGCTTCATGTGGAACTATGTCGGGATCGTCCGGACGACAAAGCGGCTCGAACGTGCCGCTCACCGCATCCAGATGCTGACCGGGGAGGTCGAGGACTATTACGGCCATTTTCGGGTGACGACCGACCTGATCGAACTGAGGAACCTGCTGCAGAGCGCGGATCTGATCGTGCAGTCGGCGCTGAGGCGCAAGGAGAGCCGCGGGCTGCACTATACGCTGGACTATCCGGAAACCGACGCTCAGGCGCATGACACCGTTTTGGTGCCGTGATTCCTTCGCTACCGGGCAGCTGCCAGCGTGATCTCGACTAAAGATCTCGGCGAAATCTTCACCGAACCGCAGCTCGCGCTCGGCCTGCTGGCTGCGGTTGCCGTCGGCCTGCTTATCGGGATCGAACGCGGCTGGCGGCAGCGCAAGGAAGCGGATGGCGCGCGAGTTGCGGGGGTGCGAACCTTTACGCTGATCGGCGGCTGCGGCGGCATCGTGGGCACGGTTGCGCTTGCCGTGTCGCAGACGCTGGCGGCGATCCTGCTTGTCGGATTGCTGGTGCTCGTCCTTGGCGCCTTCCTGCGCGGCAAGACCGAGCCTGGGAAACGGGACGCCACAACCATGGTCGCCGCGATGTTGACCCTTTGCCTCGGCCTGCTGGCCGGCGCTGGTCATGCCGCGCTGGCGCTGGCCGGCGGGGCGGTGGCGACACTTGTGCTGGCGGCCCGCGAGCAGGCACACGGCTTTCTGAACGCACTGTCCACGCAGGAGGTTCGGGCAATTGCTCGCTATGCGGTCATCGCGGTCGCGGTCCTCCCGTTTCTTCCGAATGCGGATTATGGTCCCTACGATGCTTGGAACCCGTTCAAGTTGTGGCTCGTGGTCGTGCTTGTCACCGGCTTTTCCGTGGCGGGATATATCGCCAACCGGACGATCGGCCAGAACCGGGGGACGATCACCACGGCCTTGATCGGCGGCGCTTATTCCTCGACGGCAGTCACCGCCGCTTTCGCGTCCCGTCTCAGGGACGCGGACGCCGGTCCGTTCGGCACCGGCATCGCTCTCGCGAGCGCGGTGATGTATTTGCGGGTCATGCTGCTGGCGGCGATCCTCGTCCCCCAGGCCGCTCTTCCACTTCTGATGCTTCTCGGCCCGGCCGCAGTCGTCGCCTTTGTCATCGCCGGCCTGATCTGGCGGCGCGAGCAGGTCGCGAGCGGCAGCGCCACGAAGCTGTCTGCCAAGCCGTTCGAATTGTTGCCGGCGCTGGTTTTCCTCGTCGCGGTAGGCGCAGCCGCGCTCCTGGTGAGATGGGCAGAGGCCGAATTCGGCGAGACGGGGAGCGCCTTGTCGTTGTTCCTGGCCGGCAGCTTCGATGTCGATGCCGCGCTGATCGCCTATTCCACCCTTCCGGCGGACTCGGTCGCAGTCCATGTCGCCGCGCTGGCGCTCGCGGGCACGGTTGCGGTGAACATGGCCTTCAAGGCAGGCGTCGTGTTCGCGACTGCCGGAGCGAAAGCCGGACGCGTGGCCGGGCTGACGCTAATCGCAAGCCTCGTCGTGCTCGTCGCGACGCTCGCGTGGCGGGCAGTGGCTCTGTTCGGTTAAATTCCAGGGCGCCGGACAAATGCTCCGGGGCCGGGTTGGTCCTGGTCATCCGGGTCGATAGGCGGGTGGGTCTACGGGCGGGGCTCGGCGTCGTGGCTTACTTTGTGCGAGGTCAGCTCTTCGGCTTTCCCGCTCGCGCCATCAGGCCCAGCGGGCGACCGTCTGGATCGTTGAAGAAAGCCATCCATTCCTCGGTGCCGTCGGCATGGGTATGAACGAGGTGCGGGGCGGAGAGAAGTTCGACGCCTTTCTCCGTGAACGCCTCATGCGCGGCATGAATGTCGGCGACGCGAAAATAGAGGATCGATTCCGGCTTTGCTTCGCCTTGCTGGAGATAGAGCCTTAGCCCACCGCAATCGAAGAAGGCGAGTTCGCCTGCGGTGAACAGATGCGGCAGGCCCAGCGTGTCGCGATAGAACGCGACCGCCGCCTCGATATCGGAAACGCTCCGGGCCACCTGCCCGACCGGCCCCATCTGCAACTCGGCGCCCATCGTCCGTTCCTTCCCCTTGAGAGCACTATCCATGCGCACGCCGTTCCAGCGCTTCAGCTCCTTGCGGCTTGCCATGCCGAGCTTGGAGAGTGCGTTGCTCACATGGAACTTTACCGCATCCATGCTTACGCCCTGTCGGTCGGCGATCACCCGGTTGGTGAGGCCATGCCGCACAAACTCGATCACCGCCCATTCGGCCGGTGTCAGAATGTCGCCATGAGCCGGGCGGCCTCGCTTTCGTTCTGCCATTGGATGGAAGGTCTAGCGTTTCGTGGCGTGAATTGCCCTACCCGGCAGTGCTTTTTCTCGCGTTGCGCCGAATTTCGCCGGAGGCCTGCGGCTTCGAAAATTTCACGCCCGGATTCGAATGATTCAAAACCGGGGATTAGATGGTTTCACCGGAAATATTTTTTCGCAGATTCATTTTGACTCTTGCACCCGCCGCCAGCCCAGCTTTGTCCACGCGTCGCTGCGTATGAGAACTGTAATACACCGGGGCAAATCCGGCCCGATCAGGGCTAATCGCGGATTTACCCTCTTGCGCCCGATTCCCGGCTAAAGCACTATGGCTTGTGGTGATCTTGCCGGGGGGACCCACAAGACCTAGATTCCAGGCTTGAGCCCGTGCAGTGCACGGCACGCCCGGAACCGTTCTTGGACAGGCTCCCGAGGCAGCATGGCTGTGGGCAGAAAAGGGATAAGTTTTTCCCTTTCCGCTCGCGCGAAAGGGTAGGATGGAAACGCCTGCCCGATTCGAACAATAGTGGAACATCGGGCGGTATCCGGGTTTCAGGGCATAGGGACGAAAAGGGGCTCGGGACGACATGGAATTTCGCAGCGATGATGGAACGGCAATGGGTCTCGAAGAGCTCGAACAGGATACGGCGGAAGCAGGCGCGAAGAAGGGCAAGGGTAAGCAGGCTGTGAGCATGGACAAGGCAGACAAGGGCAGCGACGCACTGGTCGCCGAGGCCGCGGCCGACGCCATGGCCGAGGCGATGAAGGCCGCCGCCAGCCAGCCGAAGGATTCGAAGTCGGTCAATCCGCGCCGCTTCCGGATCGAGCAGGACGATGCACGCGACGATTTGCTGACCGAGTTCGGCAAGGAAACGCTGACCGACCGCTACCTTCTGCCCGGCGAGAGCTACCAGGATCTCTTCGCCCGCGTCGCCGATTGCTATGCGGACGATCAGGACCACGCACAGCGGCTCTATGATTACATCTCCAGGCTGTGGTTCATGCCCGCGACCCCGGTGCTCTCGAATGGCGGCACCAATCGCGGCCTGCCGATTTCCTGCTATCTCAATTCGGTGTCGGACAGCCTCGAAGGTATCGTCGGCACCTGGAACGAGAATGTCTGGCTCGCCAGCCGCGGAGGCGGCATCGGCACTTACTGGGGCAATGTCCGCGGTATCGGTGAGCCGGTCGGTTTGAACGGCAAGACCAGCGGCATCATTCCCTTCGTGCGGGTGATGGACAGCTTGACGCTGGCGATCAGCCAGGGCTCGTTGCGGCGCGGTTCGGCCGCCTGCTATCTCGACGTTTCGCATCCCGAGATCGAGGAGTTCCTCGAGATCCGCAAACCCTCGGGCGACTTCAACCGCAAGGCGCTCAACCTGCATCACGGGGTGCTCGTCTCCGACGCCTTCATGGATGCGGTGCGTAATGGCACCGACTGGGACCTCAATAGCCCCAAGGATGGCTCGGTGCGGGCGACGGTCAATGCCCGCTCGCTGTTCCAGAAGCTGGTCGAGACGCGGCTGGCGACGGGCGAGCCCTATATCGTCTTCTCCGACACGGTGAACCGGATGATGCCCAAGCATCACCGCGAGCTGGGCCTCAAGGTCTCGACTTCGAACCTGTGCAGCGAAATTACTCTGCCGACCGGTATCGACCATCTCGGCAATGACCGCACCGCGGTGTGCTGTCTCTCCTCGCTGAATCTCGAGACCTGGGACGAGTGGAACCAGGACAAGCAGTTCATCGAGGATGTCATGCGCTTCCTCGACAACGTCCTGCAGGATTATATCGACCGCGCGCCGGACGAGATGGCCCGCGCCAAATATTCCGCCAGCCGCGAACGCAGCGTCGGCCTTGGCGTGATGGGTTTCCATTCTTTCCTGCAGCTGAAGAACATCGGCATGGAAACCGCCATGGCCAAGGCGTGGAACCTCAAGATGTTCAAGCACATCAATGCCAAGGCCAACGAGGCCTCGATGATGCTGGCCAAGGAACGCGGGCCCTGCCCCGATGCCGAGGAAATGGGCGCGATGGAGCGCTTTTCCTGCAAGATGGCGATCGCGCCGACCGCCTCGATTTCCATTATCTGCGGCGGCACTTCGGCCTGCATCGAGCCGATCCCGGCCAATATCTACACGCACAAGACGCTGTCGGGCAGCTTCATCGTCAAGAACCCGTATCTGGAAAAGCTGCTCGACACGAAGAGCAAGAACTCGACCAATGTGTGGAACTCGATCCTCGAAAAGGGCGGTTCGGTCCAGCATCTCGACTTCCTGACGCCGGAAGAAAAGGCGGTGTTCAAGACCAGCTTCGAGATCGACCAGCGCTGGCTGCTCGAATTCGCAGCCGACCGCGCGCCCTTCATCGACCAGGCGCAGAGCCTCAACCTGTTCATCCCCGCCGATGTCGACAAATGGGACCTGATGATGCTGCACTTCCAGGCGTGGGAGAAGGGCATCAAGTCGCTTTACTACCTGCGCAGCAAGAGCGTGCAGCGCGCGGGCTTTGCGGGCGGCGTGGAGGCCGACAACACCACCGACGCGGCGAAGTTCGAACTCAGCGCGGGCGCGGGCGAGCAGACCGATTACGAGGAATGTCTGAGCTGCCAGTGAGACTGCTCACTGCTTGGCCTTTGCGCTGAACCGCAAGTGTGTTATATCCCTCATACACGTTGGAGGGAGTAGTATGAACTCGCGCCGCACCCTTACGCTGTTTGCCGCCGGCATTCTCCTCCTCGCGCTTGCCGCATGCGCGAGGCAAGTGCCCGAGGTGGTAGATCATGCCGTCGGCACGCCCAATTTCTGGTGGGGCCTGTGGCACGGTTTCATCTTCCCATTTTCGTGGATCGGTTCGCTCTTCAATCCGGAGATCGCGGTCTATGCCGTGCCCAATAATGGCGGGTGGTACGATTTCGGATTTTTCCTGGGCGTCACCGTGCTTGGCGGCGGGAGCTGGTTCGGCTCCAGGAAGCGCGGCTAGAGTTAAATCTCGTGTCCCCGCGAAGGCGGGGACCCAATGCCCCTTAGTGCTGCGCCTGCCTCTCTGGGTCCCCGCCTTCGCGGGGACGCGGGTGTTTTCATTTGAACAGGACGGGCTCTAGAAGCCTCCGCCGGCCTCACGCAAAGAGCGGCAGCCGCGCGATTTCAGCTTCGCTCAGTTCCAGCGCAAACATGTCGCGCAGGGTCGCACGATAGTCTCCGGCATCGGCGATTTCGCGGCTTTCGCTCGCGCCGCCGCGCGACATTGACAATTGCCGGTCGGTCAGCGCCGCAAAGCCATCGGGCAGGACGCCGCTCACAATGTGCAGGCTGGTGAAGCGCGTGCCGGGGCGCGTCGCGGTCCAGTGATTGGCCTGTTCGAGATCGGCCCGCTCGGCGGCGGCGGTATCGAAAGCATATTGCGCCTGCCAGTCCTCATGCGGTGCGGCCCGGCCATCGGTGGCCG